>NZ_CP129113.1:0-87500 GCF_030762805.1 Aciduricibacillus chroicocephali
GTGTTCACTGTCGCCGTGCTGAATGATTTCTCTCGTGATTGGCTGGAAGGACAATATACAGAAATCATAAATGACATCCTCTTTGAGCTGACCGGATCTGAGCTGCACTCTCGATTCATCATCCCGGAGGAAATTGAAGAGGCACCTAAACAGAAAGCTCCACGTAATGTAACGCCTCCAGCAAAAGTTCAAAATGATATTTCCAAGCCGGCATTGAACCCGAAATATACGTTTGATACTTTTGTAATCGGAGCTGGCAACCGCTTTGCACATGCTGCTTCTCTTGCTGTCGCCGAGGCACCTGCACATGCTTACAATCCGCTTTTTATCTACGGTGGTGTCGGACTTGGGAAAACGCATTTGATGCAGGCAATTGGACATTTTGTAAAAGAACATAAAAAGGACGCTAAAGTCGTCTATCTCTCATCAGAGAAGTTCACGAATGAATTCATCAATGCCATCATGGATAACAAAGCAGCCAACTTCCGCAATAAATATCGGAATGTTGATGTGCTTCTAATTGATGATATTCAATTCCTTGCAGGAAAAGAACAAACGCAAGAAGAGTTTTTCCATACATTCAATACACTGCACGAGGAGAATAAACAAATCATTATCTCTAGTGATCGGCCGCCAAAAGAAATTCCTACATTGGAAGACCGGCTCCGCTCCCGTTTTGAATGGGGACTGATCACAGATATAACACCGCCTGATCTCGAAACGCGAATTGCCATTTTGAGCAAGAAGGCTAAAGCTGAAGGACTCGATATTCCAAACGAAGTAATGCTATATATCGCCAACCAGATTGATACGAATATTCGTGAACTGGAAGGTGCCCTTATTCGCGTTGTCGCCTATTCTTCCCTTGTCAATGAGGATATTGACGCCCAGCTTGCAGCGGATGCGCTGAAGGATATCATACCTGCCAACCGTCCACGGGCAATTACAGTAGCAGCAATCCAAGAAGTTGTTGGAGAGAAGTACAATGTAAAGCTGGAAGACTTTGCAGCTAAAAAACGTACAAAATCTATCGCATTTCCGCGCCAAATAGCAATGTATCTCTCACGAAAACTAACAGATCTCTCTCTTCCAAAAATCGGAGAAGAGTTTGGCGGACGTGACCATACGACTGTCATACATGCCTTTGACAAGATTTCCAAATTAGTAGAAGAAGACACGTTGCTTAACAGAGAAATAGAAGAACTGACCGAACAATTGAAAAATCTCTAACGTTAGCTTGCTGTGTAAACTGTGAATAGCGAGTACACATGTATGCACACTCTATCCACATGTGGACAACAGCATCAAAACAAGGTTGAGTCGCTTATCCACATAATCACAGGCCCTATTACTACTATTACTATTTTTCTTTATTAAATTAATATATTTATAGACTGCTAAGGAGGATTTCTCGAAATGAAATTTGTAGTCCAGCGTGACCCGCTTTTAAAAAGTGTTCAAGATGTAATGAAGGCCATTTCATCAAGAACTGCCATTCCCATTTTGACTGGGATGAAAATAGAAGCGAAACAGAATGGAATCGTCCTTACAGGAAGCGACTCTGATATCTCTATTGAATCTCACATCCAGGCTGAAGCAGATGGAATTGTCAATGTAGAACAAATAGAGGAAGGCAGTATTGTCTTGCAAGCCCGCTACTTTTCAGACATTGTCCGCAAACTTCCTGAACAATCAATTGAGATTGAGTCGGATGAGCAGCATAATGTCACGATCCGCTCAGGGAAAGCTGAATTTAACTTGAATGGGCAAGATGCTGAAGAATATCCTCAATTGCCCAAATTAAATACAGACGATAGTCTTGAACTGCCTACAGACTTGCTCAAAAGCGTTATTAAACAAACTGTTTTCGCTGTCTCCACAATGGAAACAAGACCAATTCTCACAGGGGTTCATTTGAAACTTGAAGATGGGAAATTGAATTTCACAGCTACAGACAGCCATAGACTTGCTTCAAGAGAAATTCCTGTCGAAGAAACAAATGTAGATTTCTCAAGTGTTGTCATTCCGGGAAAGAGTTTGAATGAATTGTCAAAAATTCTTGTCGATAACGATGAAACCGTTGATATTCGTGTCACACAAAACCAAATTCTTTTCCGCACAAAAAATCTTTACTTCTTATCCCGATTACTTGATGGGAATTATCCGGAGACATCCCGTCTCATCCCAGATCAGAGCAAAACATCAATTCATCTGAATACACGTGATTTGCTTCATACAATTGACCGAGCTTCCCTTCTTGCACGTGAAGATCGAAACAACGTAGTCAAGTTGTCCACAAATGGAAATGGTATGCTTGAAATTACAAGCAACTCTCCAGAGATTGGTCATGTGTCTGAAGAGATCACTGCCGACTCAATTGAAGGTGAAGATTTGAAAATCTCCTTCAGTTCCAAATATATGATGGATGCGCTCAAAGCAATTGACAGCGACGAAGTGAAAATTGAATTTACTGGCGCTATGCGGCCATTCATCCTTCGCCCAGCTAACGGCGAACCGATCATTCAACTAATCTTGCCTGTCAGAACATATTGATGGAAAAAGGAGCACCCTCTAACTTGAGGATGCTCCTTTTCTTCTTAATAACTTAAAAAATACATATTTTCAATTTTTCCCCAAAAGGGAGAGTGAAATTCGATGGAAATTGTCCTTTTGACATTTGAAAAATTTGTTTTCCGGCTTTCTGACGGTTTAAAAGCTAATTAAAGGGTCATCCCTTCCAAAAAGGATAAAACTTTAGTAAAATGGTTATAGAACGTTTTTAAAGGCTACTTATATTCGCTTTACAAAGCATTCAAATAGATTCTATAGGAATATGGTGAGGCAAAATGCACGAACAAATTGAAATTAGTACTGAATATATTACGCTTGGCCAATTCCTGAAGCTTGCCAATATATTTGAATCAGGTGGCATGATTAAAGGATTTCTTCAGGATGAAGGCGCTATTGTCAACGGTGAGCTAGAGCATCGTCGTGGTCGCAAATTGTATCCTGGAGACGTAGTTGAAGTTGAAAACGCGGGGAGCTTCATTGTTGCCGCGGAATAAGAACCGAAAAATGGGGCGGCAGCATGCATATTGAACAGCTCGCACTGCGCAACTACCGTAATTATGAGCGGCTGGAAATTGGTTTTGACAATAAGATCAACGTGATTATCGGTGAGAACGCTCAAGGAAAAACGAATCTCATGGAAGCTATTTATGTGCTTGCCTTCACAAAGTCGCATCGTACACCGCGGGAAAAGGAGCTTATACGCTGGGATGCAGACTTTGCGAAGCTGACTGGTGAAATTTCAAGAGGCGGTCAGACCCATACTCAGGAAATAATCATTTCAGCAAAGGGCAAGAAGGCTCGTCTTGACCAGATAGAGCAAAAACGTTTAAGCGACTACATTGGTGCCTTTAACGTCGTCATGTTTGCACCCGAAGATCTAACATTAGTAAAGGGAGCACCGCAAACGAGACGGCGTTTTATTGATATGGAACTTGGCCAGATTCAACCTAGATATATCTATCACCTCGCCCAGTACGGGAAAATTCTCAAGCAGCGCAATCATTTATTGCGTGAAATGCAGCGTGGGCGTTCAAAAGATAAGGTCATGCTGGAAGTGCTGACTGAACAGCTTGTCATGCATGCGGCTGATTTACTGGAACGCAGATTTGGATTTCTTAATCTGCTCAGGACTTGGGCTGCTCCGATCCACCAAGGTATTAGCCGTGGGCTTGAGACGTTGGAGATTCGCTATGAGTCTTCAATCGAGGTATCCGAGGAAGAAAATAAGGAAAAACTGGGACAGATATATCTGGAGCGTTTTGCACAAATGCAGGACAAGGAAATAGATCGCGGAACGACCCTGCTAGGTCCTCATCGCGACGATTTGGCGTTTTTTGTAAACGGTAAAAACGTACAGACCTTTGGATCGCAAGGACAGCAGCGCACTACAGCGCTTTCTGTGAAGCTTGCGGAAATTGAACTGATTGAAAGTGAAGTCGGAGAGTATCCTGTTCTGCTCCTGGATGATGTGCTAAGCGAGCTTGATGATTATCGGCAATCACATCTCCTGAACACCATTCAAGGCAAAGTTCAAACTTTTGTTTCAACGACAAGTGTTGACGGGATTCATCATGAGACCCTCAAGCAAGCTGAGTTATTCCGTGTGAAAAATGGAGAAATTGTTAGCTGACAGGAGGTAATCCATGTTCGTTCATATAGGCGGCAACCATGTCATTCAGTCAGACTCCATTGTATCCATCATTGAACGGGACCTAATGACTTCATCGGGGATAACTGGAGAAATGATTTCCGAAAGTGACAGTAACGGCATGGTGCATGGGTCTCCAAGTGACGCCAAGTCCATTGTCATCACCATAGAGTCGATTTATTTCAGCACACTTTCTGTTGCAACTTTGCAGCGGCGGGCAAGCATGATATCGACGATTAGCAAACTGGAGGACTACTCCGACGAGATTGAATTGGATTAAATATAAAAAGCGAGATGATCTGAATGGAAGAGAGAATGACTGGTCAGGAATCGTATGACGCGCATCAGATTCAAGTTCTGGAAGGACTTGAAGCGGTACGTAAACGTCCTGGTATGTATATTGGCTCGACAAGTGAAAAGGGACTGCATCATCTTGTTTGGGAAATTATTGATAACAGTATTGACGAGGCCCTTGCTGGATACTGTGATCATATCGAAGTCCTTATTGAAGAAGACAACAGCATCACAGTTATCGATAACGGCCGCGGTATCCCAGTTGATACACATGAGCAAACAGGCAAATCGGCACTTGAACTAATCATGACGGTTCTTCACGCAGGCGGTAAGTTTGGTGGAGGCGGCTATAAAGTGTCTGGTGGACTTCATGGTGTAGGCGCTTCTGTCGTAAACGCCCTTTCAAGCAGTCTTGATGTTAATGTCCATAGGGATGGTAAGGTATATCACCTCGGATTTAAACGTGGTATTACTCAAGGTGCCGTAGAAGTTATCGGAGAAACGGATCATACTGGAACAAAGACAACTTTCAAACCAGATCCGGAGATTTTCACGGAGACGACTGTTTATGATTATGAAACTCTTGTTCAGCGTATACGCGAACTAGCTTTTCTTAATAAAGGTATTACGATTTCTCTTGAAGACAAGCGGGACAGCGCACGTGAAAAGGCTGTATTCCACTACGATGGAGGAATTCGTTCCTATGTGGAGTATTTGAATCGCAATAAAGACGTACTGCATGAGCCTTTCTATGCTGAAGGTGAACAGCAGGAAGTCGTAGTTGAAGTTGCGCTTCAGTACAATGATGGGTTTGCAAGCAATCTGTACTCATTCGCCAATAATATCCACACTTATGAAGGCGGTACACATGAACTTGGTTTCCGTACAGGCTTGACGCGAGCTATTAACGATTACGCTAAGAAAAATGGCCTGATCAAAGAAAGCGAATCAAATCTTTCAGGTGAAGACGTACGTGAAGGAATTACAGCCATTGTCTCGATTAAACATGGCGATCCCCAATTCGAAGGCCAGACAAAGACAAAGCTTGGAAATACTGAGGTCCGAAGCATCGTAGACTCTGTGTTTAGCGATAAGTTTGCCCAATTCCTCATGGAAAATCCGCAGACAGCGAAAACGATTGTTGATAAAGGACTTATGGCTTCTCGTGCCCGCCTTGCAGCAAAAAAGGCTCGCGAATTAACTCGCCGTAAGAGTGCGCTCGAAGTTTCCAGTCTCCCTGGTAAGCTTGCTGACTGCTCTTCGCGTGATGCGACGATCAGTGAGTTGTATATCGTTGAGGGTGACTCTGCGGGTGGTTCTGCAAAGTCTGGTCGTGACCGCCATTTCCAGGCCATTTTGCCATTGCGCGGAAAAATCCTTAACGTAGAGAAAGCTCGTTTGGATCGAATTTTGTCCAATAACGAAGTGCGAATGATGATTACAGCCCTAGGAACAGGAATCGGTGAGGAATTCAATATCGAAAAGGCCCGTTATCATAAAGTTGTCATCATGACTGACGCGGATGTTGATGGAGCACATATCCGGACGCTATTGCTAACGTTCTTCTATCGTTATATGCGTCCTCTCATTGAAAATGGCTATGTCTATATTGCCCAGCCGCCGCTTTATAAAGTCCAGCAGGGCAAGGCTGCGCATTATGCCTATGATGATAGAGGGCTGGAACAAATCCTATCTGAACTGCCGCAAAATCCAAAACCGGGCATTCAGCGATATAAAGGTCTTGGCGAGATGAACGCTGAACAGCTTTGGGAGACGACAATGAATCCTGAAACCCGTACTTTGCTTCAAGTCGAACTGACAGATGCAATGGACGCGGACCATGTCTTCGATATGCTGATGGGTGACAAGGTTGAACCACGTCGTAACTTCATTGAAGAGAACGCCCAGTATGTTAAAAACCTGGATATCTGATTGTTTAGGCGAGCGGAGAGCTTGCCTTCTTTCAGGTAACTCAGGCAAAAGAAATATCTAGGAGGGAATTGGATGGCGGAAGAACAGCGCCCGAATGTGCAGGAAATCAATCTTAGTCATGAGATGCGCACATCGTTTCTTGATTATGCAATGAGTGTAATCGTTTCCCGCGCTTTGCCGGATGTGCGAGACGGTATGAAACCTGTACATCGTCGTATTTTGTATGCGATGAACGATCTTGGCATGCATTCAGATAAAGCACATAAGAAATCAGCAAGAATTGTTGGAGAAGTTATTGGTAAATACCATCCGCATGGTGACTCTGCAGTATACGAAGCGATGGTTCGCATGGCTCAGGACTTCAGCTATCGCTACATGCTCGTCGACGGTCACGGGAACTTCGGTTCTGTGGACGGAGACTCTGCAGCAGCGATGCGTTACACTGAAGCTCGCATGTCCAAGATTTCAATGGAACTATTGCGTGATATTAACAAAGATACAATTGACTATACAGACAACTATGACGGCTCGGAGCGGGAGCCAGTTGTATTCCCGTCCCGATTCCCGAACTTGCTCGTCAATGGAGCGACAGGTATTGCAGTAGGGATGGCAACTAATATCCCGCCTCATAATCTTGGAGAGACCATTGATGCGGTTCTTGAAATTAGCCGCAATCCCGAAGTATCAACAGATGAACTCATGGAGAACATCATTCCTGGACCAGATTTCCCTACGGCTGGTCTAATTCTTGGACGAAGTGGCATTCGCAGAGCTTATGAAACAGGAAAAGGCTCGATTACACTCCGGGCAAAAGTTGAAATTGAAGAACATTCAAATGGTAAATCAACTATTCTCGTAACAGAGCTTCCTTACCAGGTCAATAAAGCGAAGCTTGTTGAGAAGATTGCCGAACTTGTGCGTGATAAGCGAATTGACGGTATTACTGATTTGCGTGATGAATCCGACCGTAATGGGATGCGAATCGTAATGGAGTTGCGTCGTGATGCGAATGCCAATGTCGTGCTGAATAACCTTTATAAATACTCAGCTTTACAGACGACTTTTGGTATTAATATGCTTGCGCTCGTTGATGGCCAGCCGAAAGTGCTTCCGCTTAAGAAAAGTTTGCAGCACTATCTCGATCACCAGGTTGTCATTATCAAGCGCCGTACTGCATTTGAGTTGAAAAAGGCAGAAGCACGTGCTCATATCCTGGAAGGTCTTCGAATTGCACTTGATCACCTTGATGAAGTCATTACCCTTATACGGAATTCGAAAACCGCTGATATAGCAAGAACAGGTCTTATGGAGCGGTTCGGTTTGAGTGAAAAGCAGGCTCAGGCAATCCTGGATATGCGTCTTCAGAGACTGACAGGACTGGAACGCGAGAAGATAGAGAACGAATATCAGGAGTTGCTAAAGCTTATAGCTGAACTTAAAGCAATTCTTGCCGATGGGGAAAAAGTTCTTGAAATCATTCGCGAGGAATTGACTGAAATCAAGGAGAAGTATAATGACGCGCGCAGAACCGAAATCGTTTCTGGCGGTGCTGACTTCTTTGAAGATGAAGATCTTATTCCAGAAGAACAAATTGTTGTCACACTGACACATCAGGGATACATTAAGCGTCTGCCAGCTACAACTTATCGTGCTCAGCGTCGTGGTGGCCGTGGCATTCAGAGCATGGGAACGAACGAAGACGATTTTGTTGAGCATCTTCTTTCCACTTCCACACATGACACTCTTCTTTTCTTCACGAACAAGGGAAAAGTGTATAAAATGCGCGGTTATGAAATTCCTGAGTACAGCCGTACTGCTAAGGGAATTCCGATTATTAATCTCCTTCAGATTGAGAAGGGTGAGTGGGTTAATGCGGTAATCACAATTGGTGAGTTTACGGAGAATAGTTATTTGTTCTTCACGACAAAACACGGCATTGCAAAACGGACAGAACTTTCCCAGTTTGCCAATATCCGCAAAGGCGGACTGATTGCAATTGGTCTAAAGGAAAGTGATGAACTCATCTCGGTACGGCTGACTGATGGCAATAAGGATATGATGATTGCAACGAAAATGGGCTATCTGATCCGATTTGAGGAAGAGCAAGTTCGCTCAATGGGACGTACAGCAGCAGGCGTACGCGGTATTTCACTCCGAGAGGACGATGAAGTCGTCTCGATGGAAATCATTGAGGAAGGCGCACAAATCCTTCATGTAACGAACAAAGGTGTCGGTAAACGGACTCCGGAAGACGAGTATCGCCGGACGAATCGTGGCGGTAAGGGAATCTTTACATGTAAATTGAATGAGGATACCGGTCATGTTGTGGCAGTTAAAGCTGTTACAGGTGACGAGGATATTATGCTTATTACAATTGAAGGTGTGCTAATCCGGACACCAGTACGCGATATATCCCAGACGGGACGCAGCACGATGGGTGTCAAGCTCATTCGTTTGCAGGAAAGTGAAGAAGTTGCGACAGTTGCAAAGATTGATCAGGAAGAACTTGATGAAGCAACTGAAGAAGCAGTAGAGCAAGAAATGAAAGCTGATGAAGAAGCGGCATTGGAAACGGTCGCTGAAGCAGAAGACGTCCAAGTCGATGATGCGGGCGATTTGGAATAAATTTTAATCCCGGCGTTTTGCAGCGCCGGGATTTTTCCCGTTTTCCATAGCATTGAGCCAGGCAGCTGCTAGGAGGGGGAATTTTAGGGCAGCAGTATCAAGGTAAATACTGATTGCCTGATAGTCGAGATCCTCTCTTAAGGAAAGGAGATCCCCCCACCATTCAGTCTCATAACGGGACAGCATACTGAGATTATAGAGCAGCAAGTAATGAATCATCATTTCTGACATCCCGGAAGTTGTGTTTTTTACTAGACCTGTGTAAATTGTGCCATTGCCAGCTGTGAAAAAGCCAATGTTGTTCATGCAACTGGGCACTTCTTCCAAAAGTACTTCAAGACCATTCGATGTCTGGTTGTAGTGTTGGATTTTTGGCAGTCCTGAAGCAATCCGTCTTAAGAGCGTTTGCCAAGTGGCATGGTGGCCATCGCACATGGCTTCGGGCAATATAATTTGTTTACTTTGTACATTTCCGACAGCAGCAAGTGTACTGCCTTTTTGCCTTGCCAATAGTGTAATCATTTCAGGGATTGCCGCAATGAGATCCGCCATGGGGATTTTTAGCTCAGTAAATTGAGATATACCAAAAAGGTACTCTGCGAGACAGGGAAACAGTCCCTGATGTTGGATTTTCACTTCGTCTTGAAGAAAAACAAAATCACGTTTTTTTCGTTTGCGTGCAGAAACTCCATGTGCCAGCTGGGACGTCTGTTCAGGATAGCCGGGGCAGACTGTAAGCAGGCAGCCTTTCACAAGATGGGCAGCTCCATAGAAATAAAGGAGCGGTTTCATTGATTGAGGAAGACGGATACCTTGTTCGTACAAATCAAGTCCTTGCGTGTTATAATGTAAAAAAGCCTGTGCGTTGGAATAGGCAAGTGCATCTGCATCTTCAATATTCCGCCTCTTATAGCAGGCGGTTAGAAAGTCATACGATGCCTTTTGGGAAGACAGACAACTGAAGTACATGCGGGCATCCAAATGTATCAATTTGCACAGCCTCCTTAAGTAATTTCAATATTCAAAATCTATTTTCTTTTGATTACAGGGCTTTCACCTGTTGAAAAAGCGTATTTGTTCCCGTATTCTAAGTAACAATAAGAATGGACAGGCATTAGTTTTTGCCAAAACGATCAAATATAAACCAATGCTTCATGCATGTCAAAACATTACAAGGAGGAGCAAAATGCGGAAAGATAAATTTGCCAAAGAAGGACTAACTTTTGATGATGTACTTTTGATCCCTGCTAAATCTGAAGTACTACCAAAGGATGTTAACATTAAAACAACCCTTTCAAAACTGAATCTCAATGCCCCGCTAATCAGTGCAGGCATGGATACAGTAACAGAGGCAGACATGGCGATTGCGATGGCACGCCAAGGCGGATTTGGTGTAATTCACAAAAACATGTCAATCGAGGAACAGGCTGAACATGTAGATCGTGTGAAACGTTCTGAGAGCGGCGTCATCACTAATCCATTCTTCCTTACACCTGAGCATCAGGTATACGATGCTGAGCATCTGATGGGCAAGTTCCGCATTTCCGGTGTTCCTATTGTGAACAATGTCGAAGAACAAAAGCTTGTCGGTATTTTGACAAACCGTGACTTGCGCTTCATCCAAGATTATTCCATTAAAATCTCCGATGTAATGACAAGTGAGAATCTTGTAACAGCACCAGTTGGTACAACACTTGTTGAAGCAGAGAACATTTTGCAGAATTACAAAATCGAAAAGCTTCCTCTAGTTGATGGAAAAGGCATGCTTAAAGGCCTAATTACAATCAAAGATATTGAGAAAGTGATTGAATTCCCGAATGCTGCTAAAGATGAACACGGACGCCTGCTTGTAGCGGCTGCTGTCGGAATTACGGCGGATACAACAATGCGTATTGAGAAGCTTGTTGAGGCTGGGGCGGATGCAATCGTTATTGATACAGCCCATGGTCACTCAAAAGGCGTACTTGATCAGATTGCTGCCATTCGCAATTCGTATCCTGATCTCGTAATCATTGCTGGTAACGTTGCGACAGCTGAAGCAACAGAGGCATTGATCGAAGCTGGGGCTTCTGTCGTCAAAGTAGGTATCGGACCAGGTTCTATTTGTACAACTCGAGTTGTTGCTGGTATCGGTGTACCGCAAATCACAGCCATTCATGACTGTGCTGTAGCAGCTGCTGAACATGGCGTGCCAATTATCGCTGATGGCGGTATCAAGTATTCTGGTGATATCGTTAAGGCACTGGCTGCTGGTGCACATGCTGTTATGCTTGGAAGCATGTTCGCAGGTACTTCTGAGAGCCCAGGGGAAACAGAAATCTTCCAGGGACGTCAGTACAAAGTATATCGCGGTATGGGTTCTGTCTCTGCAATGAAGGCTGGTTCAAAAGACCGGTACTTCCAGGATTCCAATGATGCGAAAAAACTTGTACCAGAAGGCATCGAAGGCCGCGTAGCTTACAAAGGACCACTAGCAAATACAGTTCACCAACTTCTTGGCGGATTGCGTGCTGGTATGGGCTACTGCGGAACAGGTACACTCGAAGCGTTGCGTGAAGAAGGACAATTCATTCGTATCACAGCAGCTGGTCTTCGTGAAAGCCATCCACATGACGTTCAAATTACAAAAGAAGCACCAAACTATTCGGTATAATTTATTATGACTTTAAAACCCGACCTTATTTATGAGGTCGGGTTTTTTGCTTTTATAAAAATGAGAATAGAGGTGGACCGAAGTAAGTTTTATTCAATTCTATTCTTTAAGCGGAGGATTCTATTAGCTCGGGTTATTTATCTTTATAGGATTGATAGATTTCTAACACAATTCGTTTGGATTCTTGGCACTTTCTAATTAATCCAGCATCTTTGTAGGATTATGTCTGCTAATAGCTGCTTGGCTCGTATACTTTTAACTTCGGTTTATGCATTTGCCTCTTGACGAGCCAGTTTCGCACTTAAGTTTATTATGATAAAATAGCTTGGTATATTGAATCCATTATGGAGGTAAGGTTTTGTGAGTCATGTATATCGTAAAGTGTTGACTTTTGTTTTGCTTTCTTTGGCTTTTTGTATTCTTGTGCCGCATGGTGCGAGTGCAGAGCGCACAGTTGATGTCAAGGCAAAGGCAGCCATTTTAGTAGATGAGAAGTCGGGTAAGATTTTATATGAAAAGAATTCGAATACTTCGTTGCCCCCTGCGAGTATGTCAAAAATCATGACGGAGTATCTTGTTTGGGAAGCTATTAAAAAAGGCGAGATCAAGTGGGATACAACGACACAGATCAGTGACTATCCTTACAGCCTTTCAGCGAACAAGGATTTCTCGGGTGTAGGGTTGCGTCAAAGCAAGGATTACAAGGTTGAGGACTTGTATAAAGCTATGGCGATCAACTCTGATAATGCGACAACAGTGGCATTGGCAGAGTTAATTGCAGGTTCGGAGACGGATTTCGTTAAGCGTATGAACAAGAAGGCTAAAGAACTGGGCATGAAGGATTCCGATTTTGTTAATGCCACAGGACTTGATAACAAGGATCTTGGAAAATATCGTCCAAAGGGTTCCAGTCCGAATGAGACGAACTTGATGTCTGCACATGATGCAGCATTGCTTGCTTATCGTCTAATACACGATTATCCAAGAGCACTTGATATTTCGAGTATGCCGGAAACTGACTTTGATGGGCAAAAAATCCGCAACTGGAATTACATGCTCCCCCACGATGCTTCATATTTGAAACAATTCTATTATGATGGCGTGGATGGCTTGAAGACTGGTTATACGGATATGGCTGGATACTGTTTCACAGGAACAGCTCAGCGAAGCGGTACGCGTCTTATCACAGTTGTCATGAAGACGGCCAGTGAAGATGAACGCTTCAATGAAACGAAGAAACTGCTTGATTATGGTTTTGAACAGTTTGATCAAAAGAAGATATTCCCGGCTGGTAACAGAGCGCTTACAAACAGAGACCAGGCCGACAAGTCCCTTCCGGTTGCAAAGGGTAAAGAAAGCTCAGTGCCAATTGGTCTGAAAGATGCTGTTGAAATTCCAGTCAAAAAAAATTCCTCTACCAAGTATGAGCTGAAAATAGATATAGACAAGTCTAAGCTCAATAAAGATGGAAAGCTCGAAGCCCCTGTTAAAAAGGGAACAAAGATCGGTACTGCCAAGCTTGTGAAAAAGGGCGAAAAGGATGAAGGTTACATATATTCCGACAATAAAAATGACGGTATAGATGTTATCACGACGAAACCTGTTGAAAAAGATAATTGGTTTATGCTAACATTAAAGGCAATTGGTCACTTTTTTTCGAATCTTTTCACAACTATTTTTGAAACTATAAAAGGCTGGTTCTGATTCTACAGATATAATTGAAGAAAAAGCATGGCCTTGGAAAGCACAGGGGGAATATAAAATGGCAAATACAGGTACAGATCGCGTTAAACGCGGCATGGCAGAAATGCAAAAGGGCGGCGTCATCATGGACGTTGTTAACGCTGAACAGGCTAAAGTTGCTGAGGCAGCAGGTGCAGTTGCAGTAATGGCGCTTGAACGTGTTCCTTCAGATATTCGCGCAGCTGGCGGCGTTGCTCGCATGGCTGACCCGACAATTACTGAAGAAGTCATGAATGCGGTATCAATTCCGGTCATGGCGAAATGCCGTATCGGCCATATTTCCGAGGCTCGCGTTTTGGAAGCAATGGGCGTTGATTACATTGACGAGAGTGAAGTTCTTACTCCAGCAGATGATCTTTTCCATTTGAAAAAATCAGACTACACTGTACCGTTCGTATGCGGCTGCCGCAACTTGGGTGAAGCAGTTCGCCGTATTGGCGAAGGAGCTTCAATGCTTCGTACTAAGGGCGAACCTGGTACTGGTAATATCGTAGAAGCTGTACGTCACCTTCGTGAAGTGCAAGCTGAAATTCGTACACTTTCTGCAATGTCAGAGGATGAAGTAATGGTGTTCGCTCGTGATATCCGTGCACCGTACGAAATTCTTCTTCAAATCCGTGAAGAAGGCAAGCTTCCTGTTGTAAACTTCGCAGCTGGCGGTGTAGCTACACCTGCTGATGCAGCACTTATGATGGAACTTGGCGCTGATGGTGTATTCGTAGGTTCAGGTATCTTCAAATCTGACAATCCTGAGAAGTTCGCTCGCGCAATCGTTGAAGCAACTACTCATTATCAGGACTATGCTCGTATTGTTGAGCTTTCAAAAGGTCTTGGTACTGCTATGAAAGGCATCGAGATGAGCACTTTGACAGAAAGCGACCGCATGGCGGTACGCAGCCTCTAAGAAAGAAGGAGCATCTATGACGAAAATCGGGATACTCGCATTGCAAGGAGCGGTCCGCGAACATGCTCGTGCTGTGGAAGCAAGCGGCGCGACTGCTGTTGAAGTAAAAAGAGTGGAACAGCTTTCCGAAATTGATGGCTTGATCTTACCTGGTGGTGAGAGTACAGCGATGCGCCGTCTGATGGACCGCAGTGATTTTATTCCTGCGCTTCAGGCCTTTGGCAGATCAGGCAAACCGATATTCGGTACATGTGCAGGACTGATTTTGCTGGCCAAGGAGATTGAGGGGGCTGATCATGCCCACCTCGCTCTAATGGACATGAAAGTTGCCCGTAATGCATTCGGTCGCCAGGTTGACAGCTTTGAGACACGTCTTGATGTTAAAGATGTTGCCGGTGATCTGAACGCAGTCTTCATTCGCGCCCCTTATGTCGTTTCTGTAGGACCGGATGTTCAGGTTCTCGCAGAGCACGAGGGCAGAATTGTCGCAGCACGCCAG
The DNA here is from genome assembly GCF_030762805.1 of Aciduricibacillus chroicocephali. Classification (NCBI taxonomy): domain Bacteria; kingdom Bacillati; phylum Bacillota; class Bacilli; order Caryophanales; family Bacillaceae; genus Aciduricibacillus; species Aciduricibacillus chroicocephali. The sequence continues at coordinate 14,870 of NZ_CP129113.1, forward strand.
GAGAATTACCTCTGTGCGGCATTCCATCCGGAACTGACAGACGACCATCGTTTTGCTGCATACTTTGTTAAAATGGTGGAAGAGGCACAAAAGGTCGCTCTTTAATTATTATTAAAAAGGTAATGACAGGATTAGTAGCTGTCAGTCCCGTTCCTCAGAGAGCCGGTATTATGGTGAAAACCGGCGAACGGATGCAGTGAATCCACCCTTGAACCGGCATGCCGACGAAAGCATGCCCGGCCCAGGCACCGTTATAAGCCGAAAAGCCGGAGGAGCGCGTGAAGCAATCCTCAATCAGGGTGGCACCGCGGGAAAGATTCCCGTCCCTATTTCCATGGGACGGGAGTCTTTCTTTTTGTTTCTGAAAGATTCGGACAATGGCCCTTGGGGAAGTAGCATAAACAGATAAGCAATGACACATAATGAATAATAGATGAAGGAGGCGCTTACTCAATGCTGGACATGAAGAGACTGCGCAATAATTTTGATGATATTAAAGGGAAACTCGCTCACAGAGGAGAGGACATCTCTGAACTGGACCATTTTGGTGAGTTAGATGAAAGAAGACGTAAGATTATTAATGAAGTAGAGCAGCTAAAGGCTAAAAAAAATGAGGTTTCTCAACAGATTCCTCAGTTGAAAAAAGAGGGTAAAAACGCTGACGAAGCAATCAAGGAAATGCGTGAAGTCGGTGATAAAATCAAAGCGATGGATAGTGAGCTTAATGAGATTGAAGAGAAGCTCCAAAATATTCTTCTATCAATTCCTAACGTCCCGCATGAGAGTGTTCCTGTCGGCGAAGACGAGGAAGATAATATTGTGCATCGTACATGGGGAGATGTGACTGAGTTTGGTTATGAGCCACAGCCACATTGGGATATCGCTACAGGTCTTGGAATTCTAGATTTTGAAAAGGCAGCCAAAGTTACTGGGAGCCGCTTCGTTTTTTATAAAGGCCTTGGCGCTCGTCTAGAACGAGCACTCCTCAACTTCATGATGGACCTACATGCCGATGAACATGGTTATGAAGAGATTTTGCCACCATATATTGTGAACCGGGCAAGCATGACAGGGACGGGTCAGCTTCCGAAGTTCGAGGAAGATGCTTTTAAAATCGCTGATTGGGATTACTTCCTTATCCCAACTGCAGAAGTGCCAGTGACGAACTACTACCGTGACGATATTCTTAAAGCAGAACAGCTGCCACAGAAATTTGTTGCATACAGCGCGTGCTTCCGCTCAGAGGCCGGTTCTGCAGGCCGTGACACACGAGGCCTCATCCGCCAGCACCAGTTCAACAAAGTTGAGCTTGTCCAGTTTGTAAAACCGGAGGATTCCTATGAAGCTCTTGAAAAGCTGACGAACAATGCAGAGACAGTCTTGCAAAAGTTAGGTTTGCCATACCGAGTTATGAGCATGTGTACAGGCGATCTTGGTTTTACAGCAGCGAAGAAATATGACATCGAAGTTTGGATTCCAAGCCAGAACACATACCGAGAGATTTCTTCTTGCTCTAACTTTGAAGACTTCCAGGCACGCCGTGCAGGCATTCGTTTCCGCCGTGAAACAAATGGAAAGCCGGAATTCGTTCATACGTTGAACGGCTCAGGTCTTGCAATTGGCCGTACAGTTGCAGCTATCCTGGAAAACTATCAGCAAGAAGACGGATCTGTCGTCGTACCAGAAGCACTGCGTCCTTATATGGGTGGTAAAGACGTTATTAAGTAAAGAAAAATTACTAGGGCCTCTGACACTAGAGGGGCCCTAGTAATTTTTTTATAAAAAAATACTTCAAGTGTTGACAATAAGACAAGCGTGCTGTATTATTAATCATGTTCCAATTTCACATGGAGGTATACCCAAGTCTGGCTGAAGGGATCGGTCTTGAAAACCGACAGGGGTGTAACAGCCCGCGGGGGTTCGAATCCCTCTACCTCCTCTTAACCAATAAGGTAGTCGCTCGCGAATTGACGCAGCGGCTATTTTATTTTTTTTGCCCAAAAAGCTATAATGGAAGAAGTAGCAGAAAGGGAGTGCCATAAATGTTCAAAAAAGTCGCATTTATCGGCGCGGGTTCTATGGCAGAAGCAATTATTGCGGGACTTGCCAAAGATGAGAGCCTCGTCAAACGTGAAAATATTGTCGTTACAAATAAACTAAATGAAGATCGCCTTGAAGAACTACATCATAAGTACGGCATTACGACGCTTGTCGGTAAAGCTGCAGTTGTACGAGATGCGGATATTATTGTCCTTTCTATGAAACCAAAGGACTTGGCTGAAGCAGTGGAAGATATTAAAAACTTCGTACAGGAAGATCAAGTCATTGTCTCAGTCATTGCTGGAGCTTCATGCGAACGTATTGCTAACCTATTCGGTAAAAAGATTCCAGTGATTCGAACGATGCCTAATACTTCGGCAATGATTGGCTATTCGGCAACAGCTCTCTCAAAAGGAGAATATGCAACAGAAAAACAATTGCAGGATGCTATTGCACTCTTCGAAACTGTTGGCTCTGCCTTTGTTGTGAAGGAAGATGAAATGCATGCAGTGACAAGCATCTCGGGAAGCGGACCGGCTTATTTCTACTTTATGGTAGAAGCGATGCAAGAAGCGGCAGGAAAAGTTGGTCTTCGTCCAGAGATTGCCCAGGATTTGATCGTCCAGACAATTGTCGGAGCGGGTCAGATGCTAAAAGTTACAGAAGAAGATGCTGGTGTCTTGCGGAAGAACATTACAAGCCCAGGGGGAACAACGCAGGCTGCATTAGAGACACTTGCAACAGAGAATTTCCAGGAAGCTGTTATCAAGTGTGTAGAAAGCTGTTACAATCGTTCTCGTGAAATGGGTAAGGAAAACGGCTAATTGGGGAGCTGCCTTTTTAGGTGGCTTTTTTCGTCCAGATGACAGGTGAGAGCCCAGTCCTTCCTTTTGCGGGTGTATCTGAAAAGCCTCTCTCGCACAGGAATAGTGTCTTTTACATAGAATTTACCCACATGTGTAAAAGACGTAGAGTTTGCACACATACTTCATAATAATCATCTCGTGAGCTTTATAAAAAAGTTAGTTCAAAGGCATATTCTTTTCAAATACCGGCCGTTTTAGTATAATAACATTGTTGTTTTTACTGCCCCCGTAGCTCAGGGGATAGAGCATCGGTTTCCTAAACCGTGTGTCGCAGGTTCGAATCCTGCCGGGGGCGTATATATTTTATATGAAAAATAGAAGAAGCCTTTCTCCACTGTGAGAAAGGCTTCTCTATCTATATTAAGGTGTAGTCTGGTTTTCCCTTTTTTCTCTTAAGAATTTCAAGAGATTGCTGAAGAACTCCAATAAGGTGAAAAAGGCGACGAGAGCCCAAATCCATTTAATCCCTGTTGTGTTAAGCCAGAAGCTTGAGATGACGACATAAATGAACAAAGCAGCTAGACAGCCGGAAAAAATAAGACGTTTTTTAGACATGATGGCACCCCTCCTATGTCAGTATAATAAAGACTATTGTAAAATAGACAGAAATTTCATGTGCTATGGCGATAAGTTAAAAGCATAAATATTTATTTATCCATCTATATTCGGCATCAATGCTAGTCAATTCAGAATAAGCATCCCGGCTTTGTCTGTTATAATGTATTAAAGCGGTGTTTTATTGAAGCTTGGCAGAGTCTTCTGCCTATAAGGGGGATCTGTAAAAATGGTATTCCAGGAAAAACATTTGCCTGCACAAGAAGGTTCATATAATTTACAGGATTATGATACATATCGGGAGAATTTCTCCTGGGAAGATATGAAAAAGAACTTTAGCTGGAATGAAACAGGAAAGGTGAACATTGCTTATGAAGCAGTGGATCGTCACGCGCAGAATCCTGAGAAAAAGGATCAAGTGGCACTGTATTATTCCGCACCTGACCGTGAAGAACAGCTGACGTATGCTGAACTTTCCGCGAAAAGTGATCAATTTGCAAATGTTCTAAAGGCGAAAGGTGTTGTGAAAGGAGACCGTGTATTCCTTTTCATGCCGCGCAGTCCGGAATTTTATATTTCGTTCTTCGGTATTCTGAAGATTGGTGCAGTCGCTGGTCCTCTCTTTGAAGCGTTTATGGAGCAGGCTGTCCGTGATCGTCTGGAGGATAGTGAGGCAAAGGTTCTCATTACGACGAAAGAACTGGTTGGACGTGTTCCTCAGGATGAACTTCCAAAGTTGGAGAAAATCGTGATTGTCGGTGAACAGCCGGAACAGTCATCAGAGAAGTATATAGATTATGCCAAGGAAATGAACAGTGCACCAATCGATTTTGATATCGAATGGGTCGATCTTGAAGACGGTATGTTGCTTCATTATACTTCTGGTTCAACAGGAAAACCAAAGGGTGTTTACCACGTCCATAACAATATGATTCAGCACTATGCTACGGCTGAGTGGGTGCTTGATCTGCGTGATAACGATATTTACTGGTGTACAGCGGATCCAGGTTGGGTTACAGGTACAAGTTACGGCATCTTCGGACCTTGGCTGAAAGGTGTCACGAATGTCGTCCGCGGTGGTCGGTTCACACCGGATTCATGGTATCAGACATTGCAGGATTACAAAGTGACAGTATGGTATACAGCACCGACAGCACTTCGCATGTTCATGAGCGCGGGTGAGGAAGTCAAAAATAAATATGATTTATCACATCTCCGTCATATGCTCAGTGTCGGTGAGCCACTTAACCCGGAAGTCATCGTTTGGGCTGAGGAAGCATTCGGTAAGCGAATCCATGATACTTGGTGGATGACTGAGACAGGCGCAATGCTTATCGCCAACTTGCCATCTGCAGAAATCCGCCCTGGTTCCATGGGGCGTCCGCTTCCAGGAATTGAGGCGTCAATTGTTGATGATGAAGGCAATGAAATCGGTGCGAACCAGATGGGCAATCTTGCGATCAAAGCAGGCTGGCCAGCGATGATGCGTAAAATCTGGGGGAATCCGGAGAAGTACGAGAGCTACTTTATCAATGGTTGGTATGTTTCAGGTGACAGTGCATATAAAGACGAGGACGGCTACTTCTGGTTCCAGGGACGTGTAGATGATGTCATCAACACTTCAGGTGAACGTGTTGGCCCTTTTGAAGTTGAAAGCAAACTGATCGAACACCCAGCTGTTGCTGAAGCTGGTGTCATCGGAAAACCACATGCAGAACGCGGCGAAATCATTAAAGCATTCATCAAACTGAATGATGGTTACGAGGAGTCTGAGGATTTGCTTGAAGAAATCCGTCAATTTGTTAAAACAGGCCTGGCTGCTCATGCAGCACCTCGTGAAATGGAAATCAAAGATTCCATTCCAAAGACGCGGAGCGGTAAAATTATGCGCCGTCTCCTAAAGGCATGGGAACTCGGTTTGCCGACTGGGGATACTTCCACTTTGGAAGAATAATAAGAAAAAAACCACGAAGCAATATGCTCCGTGGTTTTTTTTGTCTTCATTGTTGAGCTTGCTGCAAATCTTCCATGGAGATTTCCTGAGCGTCTTTTTTCACATCCTCAGGCACTTCAATCTCACCGTCAAATTTCTTCAGTGAATCAAGTGTAATATCCATATCCATCGTCATTGTAGCACCATCTTGCTCCATGGAAATGCTCATTTTCTGATTCAGTTTTTTCTGTTCGAACGTATTCTTATCTATATAGAAAACGACATTCATGCTGTTGTATTTCATTTTATCCAGTGCATCTCCAGCAATTTGCTGAATCTGTTCTCCCATGCTTTGCTTCATAATATCTTTAGCCTGATCCTTAAGTATGGACAGCCCTTTTTCATCCAGTTCAAGAGAGATGATGTACAGACCATCTTTCTCTTCTTTCTTCACGTACTTATTCTCATCCCCAGAATCTTGAATCTCTTTCATCATCTTAGTGAATTGCTGAATCTGTTCTGAAGGATTCTGAGACTGGCTGTTTTGCTGAAGCGCTTCCAAGTCCATTCCATTAATTGCAATCCAGCCTTGCCCTGGTGCTTCCTGATACATTGTTTTATCTTTATAGTAGCTATTTACTGGAACCTTCTGCCCTTCCATAGAAACAGTTCCTGTCAGTTCCATGGCGAAAGGTTTGTTTGTCACTTTAGACTGCATGTTAAGATCCTGATTGATTTCTTGTTTCTCATCACCTTGCTGAGCAAGAATATGAGTCTTTCCTGTCATATTATAAGACATGCCTGCCCAGTTATTCATCACTTTGCTAGATTTCTCTGTAATTTCTTCAGCTGTCAGTTCTTTTTCCTTTTTCTCATCAGCTTTTGCTTCCTTGTTGGCAGTCTCTTTACTCTGATTTTCTTCTGCCTTGTTGTTGTCCTTCGCATTGTCCTGACCGCATGCTGTGGCGAACATAGAAACGAGAATAGCCATGAGCAATACTTGCATAAAACGTTTCATAGAAATTAAGCCCCTTCCTTTTACCCCTATTATTGGAAAACTCAGAGCTAATGTTATCGCATAAGTATTTGTGTTACAAGCAACCAAGGTCACAGAATTTACAGTTTTAGGGATAAACATACTTGTATTTTTCCTGTGAGTTGCCAAAGAAAACAGCCATATATGTAACTTAATGATTAGAACAGTATTTACTGAATAAGGTAATTAACCTATAATTGGTAAAATAATACTAATTACGTGTGTGAAAGGGGCAAATTAAAAATAAGTGTCCTGGTTAGGGTAGTACTTGAGGTGTTTCGTATTATATTTATTTTCCTATTGCAGGGTTAGGGAGTATTGTTTTACAACAACTATATAATCGGTTCGGAGCCAATGAAGCATGGATCGGATATATTGCAATCTGGCTGAATATCTTCATATTGTATCGGAATAGATTTCAATTTTCCGGCTGGTATAGGGGAGAAGGAAAAGTTTTATCGAAGGTTTTGACAAGAAGCCTGTTAACTTTATCTGTGTTTTTAATTATATGGCCTTTACTTATAAAGTGAAGGTGAAATTATTAGAGGTTATTTTAAAAAAAGAAAAGCGCCAATCGTTTTGGATTGGCGCTTTCCCTTTTATTAAGCAATAGACATTCCAAGCTGTGGGCCAAAGTACTCGAAGTGACGATCTTCTTCTTTTACCCCCATTGCCTTCAAAGAATCTGAGACTGTTCTCATGAAGTCTTCGAATCCACAGAAGTAGCAGGCAACGTCTGTTGTCGGAAGCAATTTGTTAAGCAAAGCTTCATCAACATAACCTTTGTAGTCATACTTTCCTTCATCCTCGACAAGTGGCTTGTTATAGACAAAGGTCATATGAACGTTTTTATTTTCTGTAGCAATCTGTTCCATCCGCTCTTTCATTGGGTGCATGTTGGATGAGTAAGTTGCATAAATAAAGTAGATTTCACGTTCAGGCTGTTTGCGTGTCACTTCTTCAAGCATACTCATAACTGGAGTAAGGCCAACCCCACGGCTGATCAATACGAGCGGGCGAGCATCTTTTGTATCGACAATAAAGTCACCGGATGGAGCAGAAATTGGCAGAATGTCACCTTCCTGAACAGTTTCGTGCATGTAAGTTGAAACGATCCCGTCTGAATAATCGCCCTTTGCATCTTCACGTTTTACACTAATTCGATACATATCAGAGCCAGGTGCATCAGAAAGGCTATATTGACGCATATGAACGTATTTCTGTCCTGGTATTGTCGCTTTAACTGTAATGTACTGACCCGGCTTGTGCTTCATAATTGATTTGCCATCGACGGGTGCTAAATAGAATGATGTAACAACATCGGATTCCTTTGTCTTGCGGACAATTTTGAAATCACGGAACCCATTCCATCCGCCTTCAGATGCAGCATCCTCTTCATACATACCTTTTTCGACACTGATGAAGACATCTGCAATGACTCCGTAGGCTTTAGCCCATGCGTCGATAATCTCATCAGTTGCAGCATCACCAAGTACATCCTTGATTGCTTTCAGCAAATACTTTCCAACAATCGGATAATGTTCTGCTTTGATATCAAGACTTTTGTGTTTTTCAGAAATCTGTTTTACAACAGGAAGAATGTTTTCTAGCTGGTCAATATTTGCTGCAGCTGCATAAACAGTTGCTGCGAGGGCTTTTGGCTGGCCACCGCGTTTCTGATTTGTCTGGTTAAAGATGTTGTTCAGTTCAGGGACTTCAGAGAGCATCATTTCATAAAAGCGTTTTGTAATTGCGTTGCCGTGCTGTTCAAGTACTGGCACTGTGGATTTTACGATTTCAATTGTTTTTGCATCCAAACCGGCATTTGCCATTTTGAAGCATCTCCTTTGTAGGTAGGAATTTTAAACAAGTATTATTAATACATGTTTAGTGTAAAACGAATTATGGATGACTACAATAGGGAACGTAGCAAATTATGTTACAATATTGTGAAACGGTGAACAAGGAGCTTGGATTTCATGAATCTGAAAAAATACACAGATTACTCGCTGCGTGTGCTCATCTTTACGGCGACAAAAGGAGATGGTGAACTTTCCAGTATCAAAGAGATTTCGGAAGTTTACCATATCTCATCACATCACCTCGGTAAAATCGTTTTTGAACTGAACAAGCTTGGCCTGATTGAAACAATCCGAGGCCGAGGCGGTGGTATCCGGCTTGCGAAAGACCCTGCAGAAATTAACATTGGCATGGTTGTCCGAGAGATGGAAGACGACTTCAATATCCTTGAGTGTTTTGACAAAGAGTTGAACCATTGCATTCTCTCACCTGCGTGCAAGTTGAAGCATGTGCTCAATGATGCCCTAAAGGCTTTTCTAGCTGTGCTCGACCAATATACACTCGCAGATCTTGTTTGGAATGATGATGAGCTGCGCCGTCTGTTTGGCCTGTAATTTTCACTATTCCCATGCTGTGAATTTTCTATTCATTGTTTCAAAATGTACAAGGCGGGAAGACATGTTTTGTGCATATAAAACAATCGAAAAGGAGCGGATAATCATGGGTAAACGAATTGCCTGTGTTGTTACAGATGAATTTGAAGATGTGGAATTTCAGGAACCTGCAGATGCCTATAAAGAGGAAGGACACGAAGTTGTTGTAATCGGCTTTGAGAAAGGTAAGAAAATCAAAGGGAAGCAAGGGGATGTCGAACTTACGGCAGATCTTGGAATTGATGATGCCAAAGCGGATGATTTCGATGCGCTCTTCATTCCGGGGGGCAACTCGCCAGACCAGCTTCGTGCGGATGACCGCTTTGTGAAGTTTGCTAAAAAGTTCATGGATGATAAGAAACCGGTCTTCGCAATTTGTCACGGACCGCAGTTGCTCATTACGGCACGTACGCTTGAAGGCCGTGACGCAACAGGCTACAAATCGATTCAGGTGGATATTGATTATGCAAAGGCAAACTTGCATGACGAAGAGGTTGTCGTCTGCCAAAATCAGCTCGTTACAAGCCGTCAGCCAGATGACATCCCGGCGTTCAACCGTGAGTCATTAAAACTGCTTGCTTCATAAATAAATGAGAAAAGAGAGCCAATTATTAAATAGGCTCTCTTTTTTTATGCTTTCACGGCAGGTTGTAAATTTTGAAAAGTGGAAAGTTGAATTAACAAGGTAGGGATATAATTAATGTCATCCTTCTACTCTTTCACAATATTGAAGTTCTCTCCAAGCAGAACCCAATTTTGAGGGAAGGCGAGACCGAGTTTCCAATAGCCTATACCGCGGAGCCCTTTTTCCTTCACAAGGTTGAATTTTGCCTGAATGGAACGTGCATCTTCAAACCAGACTTCATGACGACGTCCTTGGTTATCTGTGTAGTTGAAGTACGGAGCTTGGCTTTTCGTGTCATATTGGATTACTGAATTCGTTTCGCGTGCGAGTGTAATGGCCTGCTGCGGGCTGAGAGCTTTGGCAAGAGTTCCACCTGGACGATACGGCAATGTCCAGTCATAACCGTATAAGTTCTGACCTAGAAGAATTTTATTTGCCGGCATAACAGAGAGTGCATAATCAACGACTCGGCGCACTTCATTTATTGGCGAGACGGCAAGTGGCGGTCCTCCTACATAACCCCATTCATACGTCATAAGAAGGGAGTAATCTGCAATTTGGCCATGGGCTGCATAGTCATGAGCCTCAGATCCACCACCCTTTTGCGAGCTGCTTGTTTTCGGCACTAGCGTGGTAGAAATCTCGAGTCCTTCATTTTTTAAACGACTCCTTGCTTTACGCAGGAAACGATTGTACAATTCGCGATCTCCTGGAAGTAAAAACTCAAAGTCGAAATCGACTCCGGTAAATCCAAGTCGCTTTGCTGTGTTGACAATTTCATCTAGCAGCTTATCTTGAACCGCCTGGACTGTGAAAACGATATGAGCAAGCTCGCCGTTAAAGGAACCTTCAACTAGATTCGCAACACCCATAGTCAATGTCGTCCCCTGATTGGAGGCAATTGTCTTCAGATCGTCGAGCGGTGGCGGGATGAGTGTGCCGTCACGGTTCACTCTAAAACTGAAAGGCAGCAGATGGGTCAGATTTGGTACAGCCTTGCGAGCTGCGTTTTGCAGTGCAGGTGTAACCGTGTTGCCTTGTGGCTCTATATAGGCAACAGTTCTAGTATTTGTTTTGGGACGCGGTGGAATGTAGAGCCGCAAGCCTACTTGGAGTGGCTGATTGACTGGAATTCGGTTGATTTCGGAAAGACGTGCAGCAGTTGTTCCATTATCGCGAGCAATTGTGTAGAGAGATTCGCCCGGTTGAACAAAATGGAATGAACCGACAATAGGAATGACAAGAGCCTGACCGACAACGAGCTGGTTCGGCGCATCAAGCTCGTTTGCGTCAATAATAGCTTGGGGCGTCGTGCCATATGTATTTGCAATGTTGAAAAGTGACTCATTTCTTTTTACAACATGGATTTGCATACGAAAAACCTCCCTGTTTATCACTTTTATAAGTTATGCAGGGAGGCTTGTCATATATGTTTAAATCGGGTCAATATTTGCATTCATGACTTCTTTCATAATGGCGAGTGCATGGTCATTTCCAGTAACCGTTTCGGATGCCATGCAGTTTTTTGGTATCCACATTTTATAGCCAAGCATGTAGGCATCCTGGCCTGTGAATAAGAGGCAAATATCACCGGCAATCCCGGCCATGATGAGACGGTCTCTGTCCAAGTCGGAAAGCAACGACTGGAGTGGAGTTTGGAAAAAGGCTGAATGCATCGGTTTGATAAGGAAATAGTCTCCTTTATCAGGCTTGATTGCGTCCAGTATTTCTTTGTTACGCTCATTTCGACAATGATCCAATATAACATTGCGGTCCGATTCCCAAAGCTCATAATGGTCATTTACATAAATAATAGGTAACTCATGCTCGTTTGCGAACTTCTTGAGCTTCTGTACATGTGGTACAATTTCTTTTGTGTGATTAAATAAGTTGTCGCCTCCGGGGAAGTCGAAATGGTTGATCAGGTCAACCATTAGGACTGCGGTATCTTTGAGATGATTATGGTCCATAATGCCTCTCCCTTTCTTGGATGTAGCAGTATGTACATGTTTTCCTTTTTGCCAGAAATTGAAACGATAGGATGAGTATTGTGACGGATGAATTTTTTATGAAAGAAGCGATTGCGGAAGCTCGTAAAGCTGAAGTAATGGCGGAAGTGCCAATAGGGGCGTTAATCGTGCTCGATGGGGAGATTATTGGTCGCGGACATAATACACGTGAAACTGAACAGGAAACTTTGAGTCATGCGGAGTTACATGCAATAAGGCAAGCGAATGAAGCAGTCGGCAGTTGGAGGCTCGAAGGATGTACACTTTATGCAACGTTGGAGCCTTGCCCTATGTGCGCGGGTGCAATTTTGCAGGCGCGGATTGAGCGGGTCGTATATGGAGCAGCTGACCCAAAGGCAGGGTGTTGTGGTACGTTCATGAATTTGCTTGGAGATGAACGCTTCAATCACCAGGCGGAAGTGGTTTCAGGAGTAATGGAAAAAGAGTGCGGGTCACTGCTGACGGATTTCTTTAAAGCATTACGGGAGAAAAAGAAAAGGAAAAAATAAAAAATCCCTGCCGATTGCTCGGACAGGGATTTTGAGATTGCATATGTAAACCGTGCACCCGTCTTTGTGACGGCGGTCCCAAGCGTTACTCAAGTTCATGGCTCAGCCCAGGCTTCCCTACGGCACACAAGAATTACTGCTTACTGCTGCTTCCTTCCGGACCTGACAGGGTTCGCAGGTTCCTATTGCGTAGGACCCGAACGTCAACACCAATTCCTTGAGGCAGGCCTTGCAGCCGCCGCCCCTAGGACGGGAGTTCAGCCTCGCTATAGCGGATTGCGAGTACAGGGTGCCGCTAGCTCCCCGCTTAGCACGGTATTCTATATTATACGGACTGAAAACGTTTTATGCAAATGAAAAGTATGGAAGTGGAGATTAAGGCAGCCGCCAGAGTATCTGTCTGTAAATGTCCAGCCATCATACTTTAAAGAACTTCCTAAGCTTCATACTAATAAGAGGTTGTCGTACCGGTTCCACATCGCTTTCAATTAAAAAATCAGTTATAATTGTAAAGAGGCCTTATCTGTTAGATTACCTCACTCATGTTCTTCACAGGAATTCTGAAACACTACCTTTCATTGGGCTTCACTCTTGGTATAGGAAAAAGGCTAAGAGTTACAAAAAACACAGAAGCATTTTAAAATCCACATTACTGAAACACTCCGCTTTCATTTCACTTTCACCCATCTAATCGGTTATAATATTCAAGGAAATCAGTAGGAGGAACGAGCAATATGAGCTATCAGGCACTATACCGCACATGGCGTCCGCGGACTTTTCGCGATGTTGTCGGGCAGGAACATATTACGCGCACGCTGCAAAACGCAATTGTTCAGCAGAAGTTTACGCATGCTTATCTATTCTCCGGGCCTAGAGGAACGGGTAAAACGAGTGCAGCCAAAATTTTTGCAAAGGCAGTTAATTGTGAGCGCGGACCGGCAATGGAGCCTTGCAATGAATGTGCGGCGTGCCGTGGTATCCAGGATGGTTCAATTTCGGATGTGTTCGAGATTGATGCTGCATCAAATACGAGTGTCGATGATATTCGCGAAATTCGCGATAAGGTCAAGTATGCTCCGAGTGTCGTTCCCTACAAAGTATATATTATTGACGAAGTGCATATGATTTCGGTCAATGCGTTCAATGCACTTTTGAAAACGCTGGAAGAACCACCGGGTCATGTCATCTTCATCCTGGCAACAACGGAACCGCATAAGATACCACTAACAATCATCTCCCGCTGCCAGCGTTTCGATTTCAAGCCGATCTCAAATCATGCAATTGTTGGGCGCATGCAGGAAATTACCGATTCTGAGCAGGTCGCTGTAACAGAAGAAGCACTGGAAACCGTAGCACTTGCTGCAGAAGGCGGGATGCGTGATGCTCTCAGCATTCTTGACCAGGCTATATCCTATAGTGAGAATGAAGTCGGGCTTGATGATGTACTGGCAGTGACCGGCAGTGTAGCTCAGTCGATGCTCGAACAGATTACGGCTTCCTTGTATGGTGGCGAATCTCAAGAAGCACTGAGCCGTCTTGACGATATGCTGCAGGAAGGGAAAGACCCCGGTCGTTTCGTCTTTGATATGATTTACTTCTTGAGGGATTTGCTGCTTTATCAGTCAGCGCCGGAACTTGCAGATTTGTTGGAGCGAGCGCGTGTAAATGAGACATTTAAGAAGCTCGCTGGAGAAGTGACATCAGAATGGCTGGAGTCGGCCATTCTGGAATTCAACCGTTGCCAGCAGGAGATGAAGTGGACGAACAGCCCACGCGTTTTCATCGAGATTGCTCTTTTGCAAATTGCGGGAAGTGGACGAAAAACATTAGGCGCAGCGGGTTCGATAGCTGAATTGGATTTGCCGCAAGTGCAGCAGCTCATGGACAAAGTTTCCCAGCTTGAGAAGCAGCTTCAGAGCTTGAAGGCTAATCCAACACAGCATGAACAGAATGGTGGAGCGGCTAGAGAACAGCGACGTCCCCAAGCAAGAGCATCGAAGAACAGCTTTAAGATTCCTTACGAAAAAATTCGTACCGTGCTAGACCAGGCATCGAAGCCAAATCTGAAGGAAATTGCTGCACAATGGGGAGGTTTCCTCACCCAGTTAAAAACAGCAAGTCCGCCAGCACATGCGACAATCCTTGATTCTAAGCCTGCAGCAGCATCGGACCGGGCTCTTGTCGTTGCATTCAAATATGAGATACATTGCTCACTGTTCATGGATAACCGCGAGCTTGTAGAAAATGTTCTCTATCAGCAGCTGGGCAAGCAGCTAGAAATTATTCCAATCCCGCAGGAGGCATGGCAGGAGCTGCGTGAGCAGTACTTGGCAAGCCATGACAAGGCACAAGAGCATGATGGTGACGCAAGTGAAGGTACAGAAGGAGCGGTACAAGCTGAAATAGCTGATCCGCTCATTGAAGAGGCCCGTAAGCTTGTCGGTGATGATTTGCTGGAAATACATGAAGATTAAAATATGAATAATACAAACAATTAGGAGGCGTTTTATTATGAAAGGCATGGGCAATATGGGCAATATGATGAAACAGATGCAAAAAATGCAGAAGAAGATGGCACAGGCGCAGGAAGAATTGTTTGAATCAACTTTCACAGGAACTGCAGGCGGCGGAATGGTAACTGTGACGGCAAATGGTAAGAAGGAAATTACAGATATCGAAATTAAAGAGGAAGTCGTTGATCCAGACGATGTTGAAATGCTTCAGGATTTGATTATCGCTGCGACGAATGATGTTTTGAAACAAATTGATGAAAAAACGGCTGATACTATGGGACAATTCACGAAAGGTTTGAACTTGCCTGGAGGAATGTTCTAGGAGGCGACGGAATGTACTATCCGCAACCAATTTCAAAGCTGATTGACAGCTTTACAAAATTGCCAGGAATCGGTCCTAAAACGGCCTCACGCCTGGCTTTTTACGTGTTGAATATGAAAGAAGACGATGTCCTTGAATTCGCACGGGCGCTTGTCAGTGCGAAACGTGAACTGACACATTGCTCTGTTTGCGGGAACATAACAGATACGGATCCGTGTCGAATATGCCAGGATACTTCCCGTGATAGCTCGGTGATCTGTGTAGTTCAAGATCCGAAAGACGTCATCGCGATGGAGAAAATGAAGGAGTTCCGTGGCAAGTATCATGTCTTGCATGGTGCCATTTCTCCAATGGATGGTATTGGACCAGAAGATATAAATGTGCCATCCCTGCTTAATCGGCTGAAGGATGAGGAAGTAAAAGAAATCATCCTTGCGACAAATCCGAATATTGAAGGGGAAGCGACGGCTATGTATATTTCCCGTCTTGTCAAACCGTCTGGCATCCGCATAACAAGGATTGCTCATGGACTTCCAGTTGGCGGAGACCTTGAATATGCTGATGAAGTGACATTGTCCAAGGCCCTTGAAGGAAGAAGAGAATTATAGAAAACAGGTGATGCAATTTGGCGAAGAAATTGAAGAAAAAGATCGTCGACAATGAGCTGCTTGATGCTATCTTCAAGATTGAGCGCGAGTGGAAACAGGTTCAGAACATTGTGGAGAAAAGTATCGATCCGAATGATATTAGCATCCACTTTGAAAAGCTTGCACGTGAGAAGTACTTGTACCTGCTGCGTGAGGCGCGCCACCGCAAGATTAGTGCTGTCCGTTACTAGTCAGTACTGATTCCAGTTCTAATTCCTTTGCCAAATCCATATATAAGTAACAGGGTAAAGGAAAGGAGTGGACGTTTCTTGAGTTCCACACTTGTCATTGCAGCGATGCTTGTACTTATTGTCATACTGCTTCTAGCAGGTGCACCGATCAAGCCTGTCCGTTTTGCCGGACAGGCTCTCGTGAAACTGGGGATTGGTGCCATGCTGCTGTTTTTCTTGAACGTCTTCGGCTCCGAGTTCGGACTGTATGTGCCGATTAATTTGTTCACGACAATCGTGACTGGGTTCCTCGGTGTCTTCGGTCTTGCATCACTTGCAGCAGTTAATTTCTTTATATTGTGAGGAAAAGTCCGGATGTGTCCGCATTCGGGCTTTTTATTTTTGCCCAGCATCACAGCCCAAGCTGCCTCTGCATAATCTGTCTTGCAAATAACTTTTTCAAAGAATCTCTTATTCTATGTATAGGACTTAGGAGATTGGGAGAAGCTAGTTATAACAAAACATGGAGGTGGCGGAAAATGGAAAGAGTCATTACTGCTGAACGTTGTGGGATTTGCGAAGAGGAAAAGGAGCGAGGAATTCATATCTTGCATATGTTCATCTGTGAAGCTTGTGAAAGAGCGATTGTGCAAACTGAGCCGGAACAGACAGAATATGATCGATTTGTTGAGAAATTAAGAGATATTAATAAACCAAGACTTTATTCTTAATCAAGCCCCCGCTGACATGCTGCGAGGGCTTTCTTTTTGTGTAGAGGGCAAGAATCGGCCTCGTCTAATCATGCATTTTGTAATGCCCTCTTAATATCTTCATAACCCCACTGCCAGATTTCTTCTTTCGTTTCAAAGGATTCAGTTACATAGGAAACGAACTCCATAAATGCCTTCTGGTAATTGGAGTCATCTTTTGCAGGGAGCTGTTGTTTGCGGGGCTCAAGGAACATCTTCGTCTTCTCCGCAATAGGACCCCACTTTCCGACAAGCTCACCTTCCTCATCAAGAATCAGAAAAATTGGAATGGAGCGGGACTTGCCGTTTGTTAAATGCTGATCCATTAACTCTAAGTGATCATCACGGTGCAAGAAGTGGACATTGATTTTAGTTGCTTCAGTTATCCGCTTCAATACTGCGATATTCAATACACAATGCGGGCACCAAGGTTCTGCGAGAACGAGTACACGCAAGTTCTTCTTTTTTATCTCTTCAAAAAAGCTCCCATCCTCAGGCATCTTGAAATTATGGTAGACAGCAGTGTAAAGATTGTAGAATTTGGTTAGAGACTGTCTGTATGTCTGCAGGCTCTTTCCTTTGTCAAACCAATCGTTCAGGTTCATTGTAAAACCTCCAAAGTGTTTTTTACCCAGTGTACACAATTATCGGACAATTGGAAAAGGAAGTGGCTCCCTACACTTACTCTTAAGAAATGCCTTATAATCAAGAAAGAAATAGTAGTGGACGGAGCTGTATATAATTGAGAAATTCTTATGAAACACCCTTATTTGATAAATTAAAAGACTTTGCCGGGCAAAATCCAATCTCCCTGCATGTGCCTGGTCATAAAAGTGGCGCAGTTTTCCCGGAAAAGGGACGTGAATTCTATCAAAGAATTCTCCCAATCGATCTTACAGAAGTTACGGGACTGGATGATTTGCATGCTCCGGAGGGGGCGATTTTGGAAGCTGAGAAAGCTGCAGCGGAATTTTTTAAGGCAGATCGCTCCTTCTTTCTTGTTGGAGGGAGCACTGCAGGTAATTTGGCAATGATACTGGGGACAGTCAGAAGAGGGGAGCGAATTATTGTTCAGCGCAATTGTCATAAATCGGTGATGAACGGAATCGAACTGGCAGGCGCACTGCCTGTCTTCATAGCACCGGAGTTCGATGAGCAGGTCAGAAGGTATACACATCCTAGTAAAGAAACACTTGCGGTATCATTAGAAAAATACCCCGATGCCAAAGCCGTGTTGCTGACATATCCAGATTACTTCGGCGGTACCTACCCGCTGCAGGAAATGATTGAGCTTTCACATGAAAAAGGGATACCAGTACTTGTCGACGAAGCACATGGGGTTCACTTTGCGTTGGGTCAACCACTCCCCCCATCTGCGCTATGTTGCGGGGCGGATATCGTTGTTCAATCCGCACACAAGATGGCCCCGGCAATGACGATGGCTTCCTACTTGCATATGCAAGGAAACCTCGTCTCAGAAAAGTCTGTCGCCCGTTTTTTGCAAATGATCCAGTCAAGCAGCCCTTCCTATCCAATTATGGCTTCGCTTGATCTTGCTCGTTCCTTCCTGGAAACAATGACAGGAGAAGAACTTAATAGAGCACTTGAGTCATCAGAAGAGATGAGGAAAGAAATGCGGAAATTGGATTTTTGCTCTGTTGTTGAAGCGGAGGGACATGACCCTTTTAAGATTACACTGCAAATGGAAAAGGGATGGAACGGACTGGAGGCAATTCATGCCTTTGAAAGGGCAGGTCTTTGGCCTGAACTGGCAACAGAGGATCAAGTGCTATTCATAGCTGGACTTGCACCACAGAAGCGGTTTGACAAGTTTATAAAAGCGCTGTCATATGTAAATGAACAATTAAAAAAAGCTGGAAATCATGCTACAATAGAAAGGGTACAGCTTTTTCCCGATAAGATTAGGGAATTGGCATTCACCTATGAAGAGATGAATACACGTTCACATATAGAAGTACCATTTGCTGAGGCGGCGGGCCTGATTGCCGCAGAAGCAGTCATTCCTTATCCCCCGGGCATACCGCTTATTATGCGCGGAGAGCGGATTGAGGAAGTACAGCTGAAAGCACTCGATCGGCTTATACGGAACGGGGCAAGGCTGCAGCAGAGGCATGAGACAGGCAATCTGCTTGTTTTTACAAATTGATGGGGGCATCCATAATGACGGGTCATTTTATTACATTTGAAGGCGTTGAAGGAGCGGGAAAAACATCGCTTATCCGGAAGCTCGCAGTAGAGCTGGAGAAAGCTGATTTCGACTGCCTCGTAACACGCGAACCAGGCGGTATCCCGATTGCCGAACAGATCCGTTCTGTCATTCTGGATGCTGACAACACAGCAATGGATGGCCGTACAGAGGCATTGTTGTATGCCGCAGCGAGACGCCAGCATATGACTGAAAAGGTGATTCCTGCCCTTGAAGCTGGTAAAGTGGTCCTCTGCGACAGATTCGTCGACTCGAGTTTGGCATATCAGGGACATGCCCGAGGACTCGGCATGGAAGCGATACGCCAGATTAATGACTTTGCGATTGGTGGGGTTATGCCCGAGCTGACAATTCTCCTCGATATGGCTCCTGCAGAAGGATTGAAACGGATCAACCGGAATGCCGATAGAGAAAAGAACCGGCTTGATATGGAGAAGCTTGAATTCCACGAACTTGTCCGGGAGGGCTATCTGATTTTACAAAAGGCAGAACCTGAACGTATCCGGCTTATCGATGCTGACCGGGAACGTGAGCAAATCTGTCAAGAAGTGCTCAATTTGCTGAAAGAACATATACTAATTTCAAATAGATGACCAGGGAGTGAATCGCTTGAAGCTCATTATTGCTGTGATACAGGACAAAGATTCTTCTAGACTGATCGACACGCTCGGCAAGGGAAATTTCAAGACGACAAAACTGGCAACGACGGGCGGCTTTTTGAAAGAAGGTAACACGACACTTATGATAGGTTGTGATGATGATCACGTTGATGATGCATTAGCAATCATTCGTGACAACTGTTCACAGCGTGATCAGGTTGTAGCGCCGATTTCTGCCATGGGCGGTAATGCGGATACGTATATCTCGAAGCCGGTGACAGTCGAAGTCGGCGGAGCCACTGTATTTATCTTGCCAGTAGAAGCATTCCACAAGTTCTGAAATTAATGAAGACCATAAAGGGGCGTCCGGACGATGAAAATCACCCAGGAAATGCGTTCAAAAGTCGAAGCGCCAGCAATGCGTCCGGCTGTTGAGGGCAAGCAGAATTTCGGAAAAATGGTTCAGTCACAAGCTTTGAAAATGCAACAGGATGGTCTTGAGAAACTCGTTGAAGAGATAGGGAAACAAGGGAATAAACTCGCCCGCTTCCGGACATTCAAGGAGCTGACGAAATTTAAACGCATGGTGAAGAACTTCCTTCAGGACACCGTTTATAATGGTCTTGGGCTTAAACGTTCGTCTTCCTTTAATTTCGAAGGTCAGCATAGTATGCTTCAAGTTGTCGAGGAAATCGATGCGAAGCTTATTGAATTGACAGAGCAAGTCATGGGCAATGAACAGCGCTCTGTTGACTTGCTTGACTTAATCGGTGAAATCAAAGGACTCCTTATCAATCTCTATACGTAACAGGGAAAAGGGTGAACGACTTGTGAAAACGTGGTCTGAACTTGGAGAAATCCAGCCACTCGCTGCCAGAATCTTGGAGAACAGCATAAAGCGTGAGCGTCTTTCGCATGCTTATCTCATTGCAGGAGCACGCGGGACTGGAAAGGAAGCGCTTGCGTTACTGCTCGCCCAGACGCTGTTCTGTACGAATCGTGAAGGAACGAATCCTTGTGGTGAATGCAGTGAATGCAGGCGGATTACCTCCCATAATCACCCGGATGTCCACTGGATTGAACCGGATGGACAATCTATTAAAATCGAACAGATCAGACATCTTCAGAAGGAGTTCATCTATTCTGGAGTTGAATCGAGCCAGAAAGCATATATTATAAAGGGTGCAGAGACTCTGACTGTCAATGCAGCGAACAGGATTTTGAAGTTCCTTGAAGAGCCGAGCCGGAAGACGACAGCGATCATGTTGACGGAGAATGCGCAGGCGATGCTGGCGACAATTCGTTCGCGTTGTCAGATCATTGAACTTAAGCCGCTCGACCCATTTGCATTCAGTCGACAGCTTCAAGAAGCGGGCGTGACAGAAGGTAACGCTAAACTATTCAGCGAGTTGACAAACAATTTGCAGGAAGCTATGGATTTGAATGAAAATGAGGCATTTGCACAACAGCGAAAACTGGTGGTACAATGGGTTGAAATGCTGTCATCGGGTCGTGATGACAGCTATCTGTTTGTTCATCAGCAGTGGTTGCCTCATTTAAAAGATAGATTGGCGCAGGAGCAGGGGTTGAACCTGTTGCTTCTCGCCTTTAGAGATATACACTTTGAACAGATCGGAAATCAGGCACGCATGGCACTGTTCCAGCCGGGGGACGAGAGGCTGGAAAGGGCAGCTCTCTCATTCAACAACGTGGAATTGCTTGCCAATATGCAGGCAATTCTCCAAGCGAAGCGCCGGCTGACACAAAACATCCAGCCGACGCTCGTTATGGAACAGCTTGCATTGCAGCTGAAGAGGTGATTCAGATTGATGGAAGTGATTGGCGTTCGCTTTAAGAGAGCGGGCAAAATATATTACTTTGATCCGGGCGAGGCCCGCATGACAAATGATGATTATGTCATCGTTGAAACAGTGCGCGGCGTAGAATTCGGCAAAGTGGAGCTGGCAGAGAAGCATGTTGACGAGGAAGATGTAGTGCTACCTTTGAAAAAAGTGATACGCATTGCAACTGAAGCGGACAAGCTTGTTGTTGCCGAGAATCAGGAATTGGCCGAAAAGGCTTTTCATATATGTACTGAAAAGATTCAGATGCATGGACTGGAAATGAGTCTAGTGGAAGTGGAATATACTTTTGACCGCAATAAGATCATTTTCTATTTCACAGCGGAGGGTCGGATTGATTTCCGCAACCTTGTAAAGGATCTTGCGGCGGAGTTCCGGACACGAATTGAGCTGCGACAGATTGGCGTTCGAGACGAGGCGAAGATGCTCGGCGGTATTGGACCGTGTGGCAGAATGCTCTGCTGTTCGACATTCCTGGGAGATTTTGAACCTGTGTCAATTAAGATGGCGAAGGATCAGAACCTGTCATTGAATCCGGCGAAGATTTCGGGTCTATGTGGAAGGCTCATGTGCTGTCTTAAGTATGAGAATGATCAGTACGAAGAGGCGAAGCGGGAAATGCCAGATGTCGGTAAGGTCATACATACGCCGTTCGGCAGTGGTAAGGTAGTCGGCTTGAATCTGCTGGATCGCGTTATTGAAATTGAGATTGCCGAGCGGGAAAGTGTCATTGAATACACACTTGATGAGCTTGTCCGTGACGGTGTCATTCAAGCACAGGCCACAGAATAATGGAGTGAGCTGGTTTGGACAAAAAAAATATACTAGAACAAATCAACGATATGGAAAAACAACTGGCGGCTCTTTGCGAACAGGTTGGCGGTCTCAAAGGCGAGCTTAGCACACTGCTTGAGGAAAACCAGCGATTGACGATGGAGAATGACTATTTGCATGAGCGCATTCAGGAAGAGCGGGCTGTAAATGGCAAAGAGACAGGAAAGAAAAAGGGCGAGCGTGAATTGCCGATTCCTGGAGAAGGCTATGATAACCTTGCCCGTCTTTATGAGGAAGGTTTTCATATTTGCAGTATGCAGTTCGGTAGTACTCGACGTGGAGAAGACTGCCTGTTCTGTTTGGAATTCCTCAACAAAGCAAAGTAGTGAGAAGCTGTCTCTGAATAGGGGCAGCTTTTTGTTTTCTCTTTACTCGTTCGTTTCATGTAACTAGTCAATCCAATATGAAAAAGTAGATTATAAAGATTCAAAAGGAGGGATTCTTATGGTAGAACTCTTTGGTGATGAACGGCTTGATTATCTGTTATACGATGAGTCGATGCGGATCATTCAGAGTCCGACAGTCTTTTCCTTCTCTCTTGATGCCGTACTGCTTGCTCACTTTGCAAGCATTCCGATAGCACGTGGAAGCATTCTGGATTTGTGCACGGGCAACGGTGTAATTCCGCTATTTTTAGCGCGGAAGTCGAAGGCGCATATTACTGGAGTGGAGATTCAGGAACGTCTGCACGGAATGGCTGTACGGAATGCTGCAATCAATGGTCTGGATAAGCAGATTGAATTCATACATGGTGATTTAAAAAATATGCAAGGCGTGCTCAGCCATAGCTCATTTGACGTTGTCACGTGCAATCCTCCATATTTTCCTACACCTAAGGAAACCGAACATAATCTGAATGAACATTTGACGATTGCACGCCATGAAGTAATGTGTACACTGGAAGATGTCGTAAAGGCCTGCAAACTCCATGTACGGCCAGGGGGCAAAGTTTCAATTGTTCATAGACCAGAAAGGCTCGTTGATATACTTGAACTGTTCCGGAAATATAAGCTTGAGCCGAAAAGAATGCAGCTCGTTTATCCGAAAAGGAACAAAGAGGCAAACACGTTGCTTATCGAAGGAACACGTGATGGTAAACCGGGGCTGAAAGTTCTGCCGCCTCTTTACATTTATGAAGCAGACGGCTCCTATACCGCGGAAGCAGAGGCACTCTTTAATGGGTAATGAACATATCGTCTATATGCTGATTTGCAATGATCAGTCTCTTTACACTGGCTATACGAATGATATGGATAAACGCCTGCACATGCATAACAGCGGCAAAGGGGCAAAATATACGCGTGGACGCGGGCCGTGCCGAGTTGTCTACCAGGAATACCATGAGACGAAGGAAGCGGCTTTGAAGCGTGAATATGCGATCAAGCGCATGCCTCGAAAAAAGAAGGTCGGGCTTATTGCCCGGCAGTTGAAGGAAGTGACTCAGAATGCAAGTTCAAAAAAGTTACCAGAATGAACAGGAAACAGGCAGTCTGTATATAGTACCGACTCCTATCGGCAATCTGGAAGACATTACGTATCGGGCTTTGAATATTCTTAAGGAAGCCGATCTTATTGCAGCTGAGGATACACGCAATACAAAACGTTTACTCAATCATTTTGAAATAAGTAGCCCCCTAGTCAGTTATCATGAACATAACAAGTTGGCGCGTGAGGGACAGTTGCTTGAGAAATTGCGCAGTGGAAGTCTTGTTGCCATTGTTAGCGATGCAGGGATGCCGGCTATTTCTGATCCCGGACATGAGATTGTCCATGCAGCAATTGCTGAAGGTATACCAGTAGTTGTGCTTCCCGGGGCGAATGCGGCAATCTGCGCCCTTGTCGGCTCAGGCCTGGAAACTCAGGCCTTCACATTCTACGGCTTTTTGCCAAGAAAGAAAAAAGAACGGAATGGAGAATTGGAGAGGTTGGGGAAACTTTCTTCTACGTTATTGTTTTATGAATCCCCTCATCGCTTAAAGGAAACATTGCATGCCATGCATGATGTGCTCGGTTCGAGACAAGCGGCACTTGCCCGCGAACTGACGAAGAAATTCGAGGAATATATACGCGGTTCTCTGGAGGAACTTGTCAGTTGGGCAGAAGCAAATGAACCACGCGGGGAGTTCTGTATCGTCGTCGAGGGGAACCCATTCGAGGAAACAGAGGAACCAGGTGAAACTTGGTGGGCAGAACTCACAATGGTTGAGCATGTCGATACAATTATGAGGGATAAAGGTCTCTCGAATAAGGATGCAATCAAAGAGGCTGCCCGCGAACGTAGACTGCCGAAGCGTGACGTCTATCAGGCGTATCATGTGGAACAGTGAGCCGGATGATTTACCTCTTGAAGTGACATTCAAAAACCGTAAAGACTGATCGACATTACGTATCCAGATCATAGAAGAAGACCCGGACAAAAAATCGCCCGGGTCTTCTTTTATGAGTCATCATATATGGACATACTTGAGCTATGTGCCACTGTGTCCGTCGGATTAAGTACTTATTATTGTGACTTTCTTTGGATCTCTTCAAGAAGTTGTTCTGCGCCCTCTTTGCTGAGAATCAATTTTCCGTCAGCAAGAGTCATATTATCGTCATTCACTTCTCCAGTGATATGACAAGCCATGTTCGGCTTATATTTCTTGAAGATGATTTTGTCGTTGTCGATGAAAATTTCCATCGCGTCTTTTTCGTGTACATCCAGTGTTCGTCGCAATTCTACTGGGATTACGACACGTCCCAATTCGTCAACCTTGCGCACAATACCTGTAGATTTCATAGTACTGTTTCTCTCCCTCTAGGCTTGTCTCTAATCTCTAATAAAACCTATGCCAATGGCATGTTCCGTTTGGATGACTGGCATTTCGCCGTTGAATGACAAGTTCCTACATATCATCGTACCAATAGTTACCAATATTGTCTATTATATTTTACCGATTTTGTGTGGTAATTTATTACAAGTGATAGGAATAACGGCGTAACACAAAGTATACAAAGTCATAATTAATACTGCAAGTATTTATAACACCTATAATGGAAATTTTGCTAAAAAGCCTTTACAATGAAGGAAGGCAGATTATTGCGGAATTTTTGTACCATAAAGAGGAGCGAAATAGATGACTGAGAGTGCGAAGACATTCTACATAACAACCCCTATTTATTACCCGAGTGGAAAACTTCATATCGGACATGCATATTCAACCGTTGCCGGAGACGCGATGGCTCGCTATAAGCGCCTGCGCGGCTACGATGTCAGATATCTGACAGGTACAGACGAGCACGGTCAAAAAATCCAGAAGAAGGCAGCTGAAGCCGGTGTTACACCACAGGAATATGTGGACAATATCGTTAGCGGCATCCAGGATCTCTGGAAGAAACTTAAGATTACAAATGATGATTTCATCAGAACTACAGAAGAACGCCATAAGCGCGTTGTCGAAAAGATTTTTGCCCGCTTGGTTGATCAGGGGGATATCTACCTTGATCAATATGAAGGTTGGTACTGTACATCTTGTGAATCGTTCTTCACAGAGCGTCAACTCGAAGATGGCAAATGCCCGGACTGCGGTGGCAAAGTCGACCGTGTTAAAGAAGAATCTTATTTCTTTAAAATGAGCAAGTATGTCGACAGACTTGTCCAGTTCTATGAGGACAATCCAGAATTCATTCAGCCGGAAAGCCGTAAAAATGAAATGCTAAATAACTTCATCAAGCCAGGTCTTGAAGATCTTGCTGTATCACGCACAACTTTTGATTGGGGCATTAAAGTTCCAGGGAATCCGAAGCATGTTATCTATGTTTGGATTGATGCACTTTCCAATTACATTACAGCCCTTGGTTATGGCACAGATAATGATGAACTTTTCCAGCGCTACTGGCCTGCGGATGTTCATTTGATGAGTAAGGAGATTGTTCGCTTCCATACGATTTATTGGCCAATCATGCTGATGGCTCTCGATCTTCCGTTGCCAAAGAAAGTGTTTGCACACGGGTGGATTCTCATGAAGGACGGTAAGATGTCCAAGTCGAAGGGGAATGTAGTCGATCCAGTTAAGTTGATTGACCACTATGGGCTCGATGCACTGCGCTATTACTTGTTGCGTGAAGTGCCGTTCGGAGCTGATGGGGTCTTCACTCCGGAAGGCTTTGTTGAACGCACGAACTATGACCTTGCGAATGACCTTGGGAACTTGCTCAGCCGTACAGTTGCAATGATTAATAAATACTTTGACGGTGAGATCCCTGCTTATACGAAAGGCGAGACTGATTTCGACAAGTCTCTTGAAGAACTTGCTGAACAGACAATTAGTCACTTTGAAGAAGCTATGGAGAAAATGCAGTTCTCCGTCGCCCTTTCATCATTATGGCAGCTGATTAGCCGTACAAATAAATACATTGACGAAACGGAGCCATGGGTACTTGCCAAGGACGAGAGCAAGCGAGATCGTCTAGGTAATGTAATGGCACATTTAGCTGAGTCATTGCGTATTTCCGGCATTATGCTTCAGCCGTTCCTAGTGGATACGACAAAAGAGATTTTCCGTCAGCTTGGAATCAAGGAAGGTGCTCTTACTGGATGGGACAGCCTGCATGACAGAGGTTCTATTCCAGCGGGTACCAAGGTTGAGAAGGGAAATCCGATTTTCCCACGTCTTGATGTCGAAAAAGAAGTCCAGACAATCAAAGATATGATGGAAAGACCAGCAGAAGAGCCGAAAAAGGGCAAGAAGCAGGAAGAAGCTAAAGAGCAGGTTCTATATGATGATTTTGGCAAACTTGATTTCCGCGTCGGTGAAGTATTGGAAGCGGAGAAGATGAAGAAGGCGGACAAACTTCTCAAACTTCAGATTGATCTTGGAACAGAGAAGCGTCAAATCATCTCAGGTATTGCGGAACACTACAAGCCGGAAGAACTTGTTGGCAAAAAGGTGATTGTCGTAGCCAACTTGAAGCCGGCAAAATTGCGCGGTGAAATGTCTGAAGGGATGATCCTTTCTGGTGAAGATGAAAACGGCAAACTTGTATTGGCAACAGTTGAAGCAGATCTGCCTAATGGTTCTGTCGTACGTTAATATAAAATGAAAAATGTCTTGCGCGCATTGAACCGCGTGCAGGACTTTTTTAAATTACAGCAAGTGTTTACGAAATGAGGAGGAATATTAGGATGTTGTTTGACACACATGTCCATTTGAACGCCCGAGACTTCTTTGAGGATCGTGATGAAACAATACAGCGAGCACGTGAAGCAGGCGTTGAATATATGACGGTTGTCGGCTTTGATCGGGAGACCATTAAACTCGCTATTGAGATTGCTAAACAGGATGAGAAGATATTCGCTGCTGTAGGATGGCATCCTGTTGATGCGATTGATATGTCAGATGAAGATCTGAAATGGATAGAAGAACTTTCCCAACATCCAAAAGTTGTAGCAATCGGTGAAATGGGTCTTGATTATCACTGGGACAAGTCTCCGCATGAGGTACAGAAAGAAGTATTCCGCAAACAGATTCGTCTAGCGAAAAAGGTGAAGATGCCCATTATCATTCATAACCGTGAGGCGACGGAAGATGTACTTGCGATTCTGGAAGAGGAGAGCGCACAGGAAATTGGCGGTATTATGCATTGCTATAGTGACTCAGTAGACTATGTTGATCGAATTCTTGCCTTGAACTTCCACATATCCCTTGGGGGTCCTGTTACATTTAAAAATGCCAAACTGCCTAAGGAAGTAGCTGTCCAAGTTCCGCTAGAGAAGCTACTCGTTGAAACTGATGCACCATTTTTGGCTCCCCATCCAAATAGAGGAAAGCGAAATGAGCCTGCATATGTAAAGCTTGTTGCAGAGAAGATTGCTGAGCTTCGAGAAATGAGCTATGAGGAATTGGCGCGTGTTACTACAGAGAATGCATTCAGACTTTTCAACATCAAAGGCTGAAAAAGGCATTTTGAAATAGAAAGAGGAGTCCATTTGAAAATAAAAGAGGTTATTGTAGTAGAGGGTAAGGACGATACAGCGAAGATTATTGAAGCAGTCGATGCTGATACAATTGAAACACGTGGTTCTGCTATCAACAAGAGCATCATGGAGCGGATTCGGCATGCGAAAGAGAAGCGTGGTGTCATCATATTCACTGACCCCGATTATCCAGGTGAGCGAATTCGCCGTCTGATTGATGAAGCAGTCCCTGGCTGCAAACATGCTTATTTGACACAGGATGCTGCTCGGGCCAAGTTCCCTGAAGGTAAAAGCCTTGGTATTGAGCATGCATCTATTGAGGCAATACGTGAGGCGCTTTCGGGTGTATATGAAGTAAAGGAAATGGTACAGTCGGAGATCGAACAGGGAGACCTGATCGCTTATGGACTGCTTGGCGGTAAACATGCAAGCAAGCGTCGGGAACGAATCGGCGAATTGCTGAAACTCGGACATACGAATGGCAAGCAGCTCCTTAAAAGGCTGCAAATGTTTCAGATTACAAAGCAAGAATTCGAAAGTGCTTGTGAGCAAGTACTGAAGGAGGAAGAAGATGACAGGTAAACCGTTTGTTGCGACTCCAGCTAGAACGAAGGAAATTTTGAGCAAGTATCAGTTCACCTTTAAGAAAAGCCTAGGCCAGAACTTTCTTGTAGATGTTAATATTCTTAGCAATATTATTCGCCATGCGGGGATTGATAAGTCATGTGGTGCAATTGAAGTTGGCCCTGGTATTGGTGCCCTTACCGAGCAACTGGCAATCCATGCTGACAAGGTTGTTGCATTTGAAATTGACCAGCGCCTGTTGCCAGTCCTGGAAGATACTCTGTCCGATTATGACAATGTGCGCGTTATTCATCGTGACATACTTGAAGCAGATGTAGCAGCCGTCATTAAGGAGCAGTTCGAGCCAGAACAGCCAGTGCATATTGTTGCCAATTTACCATACTATATAACGACGCCGATTTTGATGAAACTGCTGCGTGAAAACTTGTCTATCAGCAGCCTGACCGTTATGATCCAAAAGGAAGTCGCTGAGCGTATGGCTGCAGTGCCGAGTACAAAGAGTTACGGTTCACTATCAATTGCTGTCCAGTATTATACTGAGGCAAAGGTTGTCATGAACGTGCCAAAGACTGTATTCATGCCCCAGCCAAACGTGGATTCAAGCATTTTGCGACTTGTTATGCGTGATAAACCTCCAGTAGAAGTGAACGATGAGGACCAATTCTTCGATATTGTAAAGGCAAGTTTTTCACAGCGACGTAAAACATTGCTTAACAATTTGACAAGTTTCTGGAATGGTCGCCTGGACAAGGATGCAATCAGCGCAGTACTAGAAGCAGCGGGAATCGATGGACGCCGTCGTGGTGAATCATTGAACATGCAGGAATTTGCTGACTTAGCAAATGCTTTCACTGGAAAGTAGGCACATAACCTTCTGTACCTTGCATATGATGTTTTATTCACCCGAAGCAGCGAGGTGTCAGGAATGGTTTTTTCAATAGGTGATTGTGTTACGAGGAAGTCCTATGGGCATGATTTGCTTTTCAGAATTGCGTCGTTAAGTGCGACTGAAGCAATTCTGCACGGAGAGGAAGTACGTCTTGAAGCTGATGCGCCCCTTGAAGATTTGCAAATTGTAGAAGAGCGCGACTTGAAGCGTAGAAAGCATGCTTTGCAGAAGAAGGAAGAGAGTTCTTACAAATTGTTTAGGCAGGACTATAAGCTGATGAAGGAAAAGCGGGACTATGCAAATGCGACCGGATATGAGCATAATACGCCGTCCTTCCAGTTACCTGTTAAGGTCCTTCACGTTGATGGCGACCCGGAGTATTTAAAGAAATGCCTCGCCTTGTATAAAAGACTTGGATTGAAGGCATATGGCATCCATATGCAGGAGAAAGAAATGCCGGAGCAGGTCGCAGCACAGCTCAGGCAAATTCGTCCTGATTGCCTTGTAATTACTGGGCATGATTCTTACTCAAAGAACAAAGGGAGCAAACATGATGCCCGTGCATATCGTCACTCGCGTTATTTTGTCCGGACTGTTCGGGAAGCACGGGAAATCGAGCCGGATCTGGATAAGCTGATCATCTTTGCAGGTGCTTGCCAATCCAACTTTGAGTCGCTGATTGGGGCAGGTGCCAATTTTGCAAGCTCCCCGTACCGAGTCAACATCCATGCGTTGGATCCTGTGTACATTATGGCAAAGGTAGCGTGCACTTCATTTATGGAAAGAGTCAAGGTTTGGGATGTCCTGCGCAATACGCTGACAGGTGAGAAAGGTATGGGTGGGGTTGAAACAAAAGGCTTGCTCAGAACAGGATTACCTTATATCCCCCCAGCGTATTCGGAAAATGAATAAGGAGCAAAATGGCAGCTAGGAAACCAGTTGACACGTTCCTTCCCACTAAGCTTCTGTGCAAAACGTACAAAAAACATCGCGTTCCTTATCAAACTGTATAAAATGAGACATTTGTTATTGACATGTAAAAAGGGATATTGATATAATATTATATTTTATTTGACCAACTGTTGAATATATGTTACAATTAAGGCAGTGAGGTGGGGTATAGTGAAATCATTAATCGAGATCAAGCAGACTCTTGATGGCCAGATTGGGAAACGTTTGCAGCTGACTGCCAATGGTGGTCGTAGAAAAACGGTTATCCGTTCCGGGGTCCTCGCGGATACGTATCCATCGGTATTCGTTGTTGAACTGGATCAAGACGAAAATGCATTCGAACGTGTTTCCTATAGCTATGCTGACATTTTGACCGAAGCCGTAGAAATTAACTTCCTTGATGATTTAACTACAGCAATGGCTGCCGAGCAGTAAACCATTCCGGTTTACTGCTCTTTTCTTTTTCCAAATAATGAATCCCTCAACTTTCCATGTGTTCTCATGCCGAATTTGCACAAGCTAGGATTGTCGTTAAACAGCTTTACAGAGCACTCATAAAGTGCTCTAATCCTAGACAATTTGAAAGGGGACATTTGCATGGCCAGACGAGGCGGCATCATGTCAGACCAATTAAAAGAGGAAATTGCTAAGGAACTGGGCTTTTACGACACTGTACAGAAAGAGGGCTGGGGAGGCATCAGGGCGAGAGACGCTGGAAACATGGTGAAACGAGCCATCGAAAAAGCCGAAGAAGCAATCGCGCAAAAAGGACACAGCTAAATGGAAAAAACAGGAAGCCCGGCCAGGCTTCCTGTTTTTATTTTTATGCTTAAGTATTTGAAGAATCTTAAACTGCACTTTTTAACGAGTTTTCATCATATAGGTTCAAATTGGCAGTCGCTTTCACACTTGGTTTTATCCAGCAAAGAGCTCCTAGAGACTGGCGTCACAAGTCTTTCCCTTCCAAGGTTCCAAAAGCAGAACCTTTCCAGTGAAATGCTTGTGAGCTACGTCTCTGAGCAGTCGCTTTTACACTTAGTAATGTCATCCGGTTCAAGCTCCTAGAAGCTGCCGACATAAGCAGGGTTGTTGCAAGTTTGCAAAGTACACAAACTTTACACAATCCTGCTTATGCGTTCGCTTCTGAGCAGTCGCTTTCACACTTGGTTTTATGTTAATATCTACTTAACATTTTTGTTTTTTAAAGGGGGGAGGTTTTGGATGGTTCTTTATGAGAAGGCTCCGGCAAAGGTGAATTTGCTGCTTGATGTGCTTGGTAAGCGGACGGATGGGTATCATGAAGTGGCAATGGTGATGACAACAGTTGATTTGTTTGACCGGTTGGAGTTTCACGAGCTAAAGGAAGATAGGATTGAAGTATTGCTGGAAAGCCGGTTTGTTCCAAGCGATGAACGGAATTTGGCTTATAAAGCCGCAGCTGCATTAAAGAAGAAGTATGGAATCAAGGAAGGGATTCAGATTAAAATTGAAAAAAGCATTCCTGTTTCAGCAGGACTTGGCGGAGGAAGCAGTGATGCAGCTGCAGTTCTAAGAGGTCTGAATCGTCTTTGGTCACTAAATCTATCGAATGATGAGCTTGCAGATTTGGGAGCCGGAATTGGTTCAGATATTCCTTTCTGTGTACATGGCCGTACTGCTCTGGCGACCGGTCGAGGGGAGAAAATCCAGGAGCTTCCATCGCCACCGCCATGCTGGGTAGTGCTGGCTAAACTGGATATCGGTGTTTCTTCCCGTACTGTTTTTGAAAACTTGGAATTGGACGGTATTCCACATCCGAATCTTGAACGAATGCTCAAGGCAATTGAGGATAAAGATTTTGCAGGAGTTTGCGCTAACCTGGGAAATGTGCTGGAGTGCGTGACGTTGGATCTTCATCCGGATGTGGCAACTTTGCGTAAAAGGATGGAACAGCTAGGGGCAACAGGTGTCCTGATGAGCGGAAGCGGGCCGACAATTTACGGACTTGTTTCTCAAGAGGCGAAAGCCCACCGTCTATATAATGGGTTGCGAGGATTTTGTGATGAAGTCCACGTTGTTCGTATGCTCGGTTAAATTGTTAATTTGATTATAAGCCGACATTCAATTGCCGAAATACGTATAATAGTGTTATATTATTTATAAATATTCGGTTTTTGGGGTGCAAATATGAAAAGAAGTCAGCGTTTAGTCGCTTTGACAAATCATTTTTTGGAAAGTCCATTTGAACATGTCCAGCTTCCTTATTTTTCAAGTAAGTTTAAGGCGTCCAAATCCTCTATTAGTGAGGACCTGGATATCATAGATGATATGTTTCGCAATGAAGGGATCGGCTATTTGAAACGTATCGCCGGGGCTTCGGGTGGTGTTAAATACATCCCTGATTATCCTAAAGAGAAAAGTATTGAGATCATTGATGAGTTATGCCGTCTTTTGGAGGATCCGGTAAGAATTTTGCCAGGCGGATATTTGTACATGAGTGACATTCTTGGTGATCCGAAAACTGTACGCAAAATCGGCCGTGTTTTTGCTTCGGCCTTTGCCCATCTCGATATTGATGTGGTCATTACAGTTGCTACTAAGGGAATACCGCTTGCTTATGCAGTTGCAACATTTCTTGACGTACCCGTGGTCATTGTACGGAGAGATACAAAAGTGACAGAAGGCTCTTCAGTTAGCATCAACTATGTCTCAGGCAATTCACGAATTCAGACAATGGTATTGCCAAAGCGCAGCTTGAAAGAAGGCTCGAATGTATGCATCATTGATGATTTCATGAAAGCTGGGGGAACGATTACTGGCATGAAGAGTTTACTGGAAGAGTTCCATGCAAATGTGAAGGCAATTGGTGTTCTTGCTGAAGCTGATGATGAAGAGGATGAGCGTGTTGTTGATGACTATACATCACTTCTCAAAATTACGAACGTGGATACAAGAGGAAAACAGATTGAAGTAAAGCGAGGAAATTTTAATAGTTGAATTGGACAGGAGATTGTTTCTCCTGTCCAATTTTCTTTTTTTTGCAATTTTTTTTTGATAAAAAAGAAGGAATCCCTTTTTCTTTGTAGAATTATACAAACAACCAAAGAAAAGGGGTGTACAATATGGAAGTTACTGACGTAAGATTGCGCCGAGTAAATACAGACGGAAGAATGCGCGCGATTGCATCCATTACATTTGACGAGGAGTTTGTTATCCACGATATCCGTGTAATTGATGGCAACAGCGGACTATTTGTAGCAATGCCTTCAAAGCGCACACCGGATGGGGAATTCAGAGATATCGCACATCCGATCAATTCTGGTACACGAGCGAAGATTCAGGACGCTGTACTTGAAGCTTATGAGCGCGCTGGAGAAGAAGAAGCAGTTGAACTCGAAGAAATTGGCGTTTCTTGAATTTTAAAAAGAAAGCGCTATCAAACAACAAGGTCTACTCCAAGAGTTAGGCCTATTTTTTTGTCCGAAAATCCTCTTTCCCAGCCCCAGCATCAATT
Source organism: Aciduricibacillus chroicocephali (assembly GCF_030762805.1). Taxonomy (NCBI): domain Bacteria; kingdom Bacillati; phylum Bacillota; class Bacilli; order Caryophanales; family Bacillaceae; genus Aciduricibacillus; species Aciduricibacillus chroicocephali. The sequence goes on from NZ_CP129113.1 coordinate 48,693, forward strand.
CACCTCTCCCCAGTACGATGCCGCATTTGTTGAAACAGCGTTCCATTTAAGATATATTCAGTATGGTTGGTGGACTTATTGCCAGTTAATTGGGGAACATAAAAGATATTTTCATAATATAGAGAACTGCCGTCGTACTTAAAGGGCAGTTATTTTCATGGGAGGAGCAACTCAGATGTCAAATCGTTTTGCAGTAATTCTTGCTGCGGGAAAAGGTACCCGAATGAAATCGAAATTATATAAAGTGCTGCACCCGGTCATGGGGAGACCGATGGTTCAGCATGTAATCACACAGCTTCAGCCAGTTGATCTTGAGGAAATTGTAACAGTGGTCGGTTTTGGTGCGGAGCAGGTCGCAGAAGTTGTTGGCGACGCAAGCAAATTCGCAATCCAGGAAGAACAGCTGGGCACAGGCCATGCCGTACAACAGGCTGAGGAAGTTATCGGCAGCAAAGAAGGAACAACAATTGTAGTATGCGGAGATACACCACTTATTACAGCAGAGACATATCAGGCATTGTTTGAGCATCATGAAAAAGAAGGCGCGAAGGCGACAATCCTGACAGCTTGTGCTGATAATCCTGCGGGCTACGGTCGTGTCATTCGTGATGCTGATGGAGAAGTGTCACGAATTGTTGAGCATAAGGATGCGAATGCTGAAGAACTGAAAATAAATGAAATCAACACGGGTACTTATTGTTTTGACAATGAATTGCTATTTGCAGCCCTGAAAAATGTTTCTAATGAAAACGCCCAAGGTGAATACTATTTGCCGGATGTCATTGAGATTTTGCGTGAACAAGGTGAGAAAGTCACTGCATTTATGACTGGTGATTTTGCCGAGACTTTAGGTGTCAATGATCGGGTGGCGCTTGCGGAAGCAGAGAAGACAATGAGAAGAAGAGTGAATGAGCAACATATGCGCAATGGCGTTTCCATTATTGACCCAGAAAATACTTATATTGGTCCAGATGTGGAAATTGGGCAAGATACGGTCATACATCCGGGTACAGTCATCTCTGGGGAGACAAAAATTGGTTCTGAATCCGTTATTGGACCGAACAGTGAAATTATTAATTGCATCATTGGAGATTGTACAACTGTAAAGCATAGTGTAGCGGCTGACAGCCGTATCGGTGATAAGGTAAATGTCGGCCCGTTTGCCCACTTGCGTCCGCAATCAGATATTGGAGATGAAGCGAAAATCGGCAACTTCGTCGAAATTAAGAAGTCGGAAATTGGCCACGGCAGCAAAGTTTCACACCTGAGTTATATAGGAGATTCCGAAGTTGGGAAGAAAGTTAACGTCGGATGTGGTACAATTACAGTAAACTATGATGGCCAGAATAAATTCGTAACGAAGATAGAGGATGAAGCCTTCATCGGCTGTAACTCAAATCTTGTTGCGCCTGTTTCAGTAGGTAAAGGGGCTTATGTAGCAGCTGGGTCGACTATTACTGCTAACGTGCCAGCAGATGCTATGTCCATTGCCAGGTCAAGACAGACGAATAAAGAAGGCTATGCCTTAAAACTGAAAAAAGATTAACGGAGGGTATTATTTCATGACATCTCGCTACAAGGATCCATCACTGAAGTTGTTTTCTCTTAATTCCAATCATAAGCTGGCAGAGGATATTGCGGCACATATCGGAACACCGCTCGGTAAGTGTTCTGTAAATACTTTCAGTGATGGCGAGATCCAGATCAACATTGAAGAAAGCATTCGCGGGTGTGATGTTTACGTTATCCAGTCAACATCTGCTCCGGTGAACCAGCATCTTATGGAAGTGCTGATCATGATCGATGCATTGAAACGCGCATCTGCACGTTCTATCAACATCGTCATGCCTTATTACGGCTATGCAAGACAGGACCGGAAAGCTCGTTCACGTGAACCGATTACAGCTAAATTGGTGGCAGATCTTCTTGAGACAGCCGGTGCTGACCGTGTCATCACGCTTGACTTGCATGCACCGCAGATCCAGGCATTCTTCGACATTCCAATCGACCATCTTCAGGCAGTCGGCCTACTCTCCGACTACTTTGCATCCAAGCAGCTTGAGGATATCGTTGTTGTATCTCCGGATCACGGCGGCGTTACAAGAGCACGTAAGATGGCCGATCGCCTTAAGGCACCAATCGGCATCATTGACAAGCGACGTCCACGTCCGAATGTAGCAGAAGTCATGAATATCGTTGGTAATATCGAGGGAAGAACAGCTATCCTGATTGATGATATCATTGATACAGCAGGCACAATTACACTTGCTGCCAATGCTTTGATTGAGAATGGTGCGAAAGAAGTTTATGCATGCTGTACGCATCCGGTTCTTTCTGGACCTGCGATTGAGCGCATTGACAACTCTGCAATCAAGGAGCTTGTTGTAACGAACACGATTACATTGCCAAGCGAGAAAAATATTGAAAAAATCACCCAGCTATCCGTAGCACCGCTCATCGGCGAAGCGCTTATTCGCGTCCATGAGCAACAGTCAGTCAGCAGTCTTTTCGATTAATGCAGATTAGATGCATTGGAATTGGGGTATAGCTTATGTATGGCCCGCTTACAGATTTACATAAAAGCGGAGTGAATGCAGTTTAAAGGTATTCCTGAATTTGTTTGCATTAAACTTGAGGGACTAACCCTCAGGTGTCTAAATAATTGGAGGATGATGAACATGGCAGTCACACTTAGTGCAAAATCAAGAGAAAATTTGAAGAAATCAGCTACGAAACACATTCGCAAGGAAGGACTTGTTCCTGGAGTCGTATACGGCAGGGAAGAAGCTTCGCAACCGATTTCCATCAATGAACTTGAGCTTGTCAAAACGGTGCGAGATGAAGGGAAAAATGCAATCATTTCACTAAATGTGGAAGGGAGCAAATCCTTCGATGTCATGCTTCATGACTATCAGATGGACCCAATCAAGAATGAACTGACTCACGTTGATTTCTTTGTAGTCAACATGTCTGAGGAATTGGAAGCGACTGTACCAGTCCAGGTGGTTGGAGAAGCAAAAGGCGCCAAAGAAGGCGGAGTCCTTCAGCAGCCAGTCTTTGAGCTTGTCGTCAGTGCCAAACCTAAGGATATTCCAGAAACAATTGAAATTGACGTCAGTGCACTTGAAATCGGTGATGTTCTGACAGTCGCTGATTTGCCAAAAGATGCAAATTACAGAGTGGTTGACGATTCGGATTCGACACTTGCGACAGTAACAGCACCAACTGTTGTTGAAGATACAGATACTGCTGACGCAGAAGGAAGTGCCGAGCCGGAACGTGTAGGTGAGAAAAAAGAAGAAGCTGCAGAATAATCCATGCCTGCTTCTTACGATAAAGAGAAAGCAATGCGGACAGGTACCGTGCATGTCGAAACAACAGACTATGCGCGGTACCGAGTCCGCTGTTTTCCATGTACAGGGATTGCGAGGCATCTTATTTAGGTGAATGCAATTCATTGATTTTAACTAATAGAAAGAGGATAAACTATGAAATGCATTGTTGGCCTCGGAAACCCGGGCAGAAATTATGCGAAAACCAGACATAATATCGGCTTCATGGCTATTGATGAACTTCTAGACCGTAACGGCTGGAAGCTCGATAAATCAAAGTTTAATGGAATTTATGCACTTGAACATTTCTATGGGGATAAAATAATCCTTCTGGAACCGCAAACTTACATGAATCTTTCTGGTGAATGTATTCGTCCGCTTATGGACTTTTATGATATACCAATTGAGGATCTGATTGTAATTTATGATGATCTGGACTTACCTTGCGGAGAAATCCGTTTACGTGAAAAGGGAGGCCATGGTGGTCATAACGGTATTCGCTCCATGATTGATCATTTGGGGACTAAGGATTTCAAGCGTATACGTCTTGGAATTGGGCGTCCTAGAGGTGGCATGGCTGTTTCAGATTACGTACTCGGCACTTTTTCTAAAGATGAGACAGAATTGGTCGGGGCCAGTGTCAAGCTTGCAGCTGATGCATGTGATGCTTTTCTTAAGAAGCCTTTCCCTGAAGTCATGACTGAATTCAATACAAAAGCATAGCGGCGACTGCCTGCGCATATGTTTCAGATGTATGCAAGCGCTGCCTCCGGGGTAAACTAGAGAACAATCATTTTGGATATTCTTCAGGAGGTTCAGCCAATGGCCATCATCTACTACAAATGCAGGCATTGTCAACAGGAGATTGGTAAGCTGGAAAAACGGGAAGTCGACGCATCAATGCTCGGTCTCCATGTGCTTTCAGATTCGGAAAAAAGTGAAATGATCGAACACGCAGAAAGTGGTGAGATGCACATTAGGTCAATTTGTGATCAATGTGAATCCACATTAAAGAAATATCCGCAATACTATGAACTTGATTATTTTATACATTAAAAGCATATGACAAAAACGCTTTGGTCTCTTGAACCAAGGCATTTTTGTGCTTTCCATGCAGGGGGTTTGACATGAAAGGGATTATACAATTGCTTCAGGAAAAAGAAGACTTCCGCTCCATTGTCGATGGATTCAAGGGAGGAATGAAAGAACAGTTGGCTGCTGGTTTGTCCGGCTCTGCACGCAGCCTGCTCGTGTCAATGCTTGACGCGTCATTGAAAAAGCCCGTACTGATTGTTACACATCAGCTTTCCCAGGCACAGCAACTCTATGATGATCTAAGTGAGCTTGCGGGACGCGATCATGTCCATCTTTATCCGGTGAATGAGCTGATTGCATCGGAAATTGCTATTGCCAGCCCTGAGTTAAAAAGTCAGCGCATTGATGCCTTAACGGCCTGGTCCAAGTCGGACTCGGGTATTTTGGTAGTACCAGTTGCTGCATTGAAGCGAATATTGCCGCCTGTTGAATACTGGTCTTCTTATCAGCTCAGGTTCGTACTTGGCGAGGATATCCCTATTGATGATTATCTGACATCTCTCGTTGATATGGGATATGAACGGGTGCCCATGGTTACAGCACCTGGTGAGTTCAGTGTGCGTGGCGGTATTATTGATATTTATCCAATTACAAGTGCTAATCCAGTTCGTATTGAGCTTTTTGATGAAGAAGTTGATTCAATTCGCTATTTCGACGCTGATACACAGCGTTCTCTTGAAAAACTCGAACAGATTTTGATTGAACCTGCTTCTGAAATGCTTGTCACCCACCGTGATATGAAAGCCGCGTCGGAAAAGCTGGAGGCGGCATATGAGGACACCTTTAAGAAACTGAAAACTCAGGAAGAGAGAGATAAGCTTGACGCTTCCATGCTTCACGATATTGAGCGGCTGAAGCAAGGAGAACATTTCCAGGAGATGTATAAGTATGCGAGTTATTTATACGAGAAACCTGCTAGCCTGCTTGATTATTTGCCGAAGCAGGGATTGATTGTATTCGATGAATTGAGCCGTATCCAGGAAACAGCTCATCATTTAGACAAGGAAGAGGCAGAATGGCAAATTAGCCTGCTTGAATCCCAACAGCTTGTTCCAGGAAGCAGGCTTTCCTTTGACTGGGAAACAATTCGCTCCTCGTTCAAGCATCAGCGTCTATATTTGTCCGTATTCCTACGTCATATTCCGAATACGCAGCCTGAGAACATCATTAATCTGTCCTCGAGGGCGATGCAGGAATTCCACGGGCAAATGAGTTTGCTTAAGACGGAAATGCAACGCTGGGAAAAGGGTGGTTTTTCTGTCGTTATTCTCGCAGCCGATCATGAGCGGGCGGAGAAAGTCCATTCAATTCTAGGAGACTATGATATTGAAGCAACTGTTACGGATGATCTGGAGTTTCCGCTCCAAATACCAGTAATTGTTACAGGCAGTCTTTCCAATGGTGTTGAACTGCCGATGCACAAACTCGTGCTTTTAACAGATCAGGAATTGTTTAAAATGAAGCCGAAACGGCGAAAGCGCCGACAGAAAATTTCCAATGCCGAACGGATTAAGAGCTATCAGGAATTGAAAGTCGGTGACTATGTCGTCCATGAAAATCATGGGATCGGAAAGTACATCGGTATTGAAACGCTTGAAATGAACAAGATGCACAAAGACTATATGCTCATCAAGTATTCTGGAGATGATAAACTCTTTGTGCCAATTGACCAGATTGATCTCGTCCAAAAGTTTGTCGGATCGGAAGGCAAAGAGCCTAAACTGTACAAGCTTGGCGGAACTGAGTGGACAAAGGTTAAACGTAAGGTTCAGACTACTGTTGAGGATATAGCTGACGATCTTATTAAACTTTATGCCGAGAGAGAAGCTCGCAAGGGTTATGCTTTTTCGCCGGATTCGGACATGCAGCGTGCTTTTGAAACGGCGTTCCCATACCAGGAAACAGAGGATCAGCTCCGTTGTATTGAAGAAATCAAAATAGATATGGAAAAGGCGCGTCCAATGGATCGCTTGCTCTGTGGAGACGTAGGTTATGGCAAGACGGAAGTAGCAATTCGTGCTGCCTTTAAAGCAGTCGCGGATGGCAAGCAAGTTGCAATCCTTGTGCCGACAACAATTCTTGCCCAGCAGCATTTCGAAACGATTCAGGAGCGATTCCAAGATTATGCGATCAATATTGGCCTTCTAAGTCGTTTCCGTACGAAAAAACAGCAAACTGAAACGATTGAAGGTTTGCGTAAAGGTCTTGTAGATGTCGTTGTCGGGACACACCGTCTGCTGTCCAAGGATATTATCTATAAGGATCTTGGATTGCTTATTGTCGATGAAGAACAGCGTTTTGGTGTGAAACATAAGGAGAAAATTAAACAGTTAAAAACAAATGTCGATGTGCTGACTCTTACAGCTACGCCGATTCCGCGTACACTTCATATGTCAATGCTCGGTGTCCGTGATCTTTCTGTTATTGAGACACCGCCGGAGAACCGTTTCCCAATCCAGACATATGTCATGGAGTATAATCCTGTATTCGTAAGAGAAGCAATAGAGCGGGAAATGGCACGAGGAGGGCAGGTTTTCTACCTCTATAATAGAGTGGAAAATATCGAACGTGTCGCACAGGAAATCGGAACACTCGTAGAAGGTGCACGGGTCGGTTTTGCTCACGGTCAGATGAATGAGTCTGAATTGGAGAACGTCATGCTTGGTTTCCTTGAAGGTGAATTCGATGTCCTTGTCAGTACGACAATCATTGAGACCGGAGTTGACATTCCAAATGTAAACACTCTTATCGTTCACGATGCTGATAAGATGGGTCTCAGCCAGCTCTATCAGCTGCGCGGCAGAGTCGGACGTTCCAATCGTGTAGCATATGCCTATTTCACATACCAAAAGGATAAAGTGCTAACAGAAGTCGCCGAAAAACGTCTTCAGGCAATCAAGGAATTCACGGAACTTGGTTCTGGATTCAAGATAGCAATGCGAGACTTATCAATCCGAGGTGCAGGGAATCTTCTCGGTTCTCAACAACATGGGTTTATCGACTCGGTTGGTTTCGACATGTATTCGAAAATGCTTAAAGATACAATTGATGCTAAAATTGCAGGCAAGGAAATCGATGAAGTACGGACATTTGAGCCAGAGCTCAATTTGCGTATTGATGCTTATATTCCGGATTCTTATATCTCGGATGAGAAGCAGAAAATCGATATTTATAAGCAGTTCCAAGCGTTGGAAAATAGCGAGGATGTCATTGCGCTTCGTGAAGAGATGATTGATCGTTTTGGTGATTATCCTCAGGAAGTAGAGAACTTGTTCATCGCAACTTCACTTAAAATGGCGGCCAAGGCAGAACGTGTTGAAACGATCATTGAGAAGCCGCAGCAGATTGATTTGCGCATAGAAGAGGCTCGCAGCAAGCAAATTGACGGTTCGAAGTTGTTCGATATGGCAACGGAATTCGGCAGAAATGTTCAGCTCGGTACAGAGAAAAACAATCTGAAAGCTGTTTTCAAATGGAAGAAGGAGAGCGCGGAAGAACGCTATGAGCTTGTCCGGAAATTCATTACAAAGCTGGAGGGACTTAATCGCGCAGAATAATTCCTCCGCTTGCATGCATACTTCACTGGAGATGATTCATACTAACATCACAGCTGGTTTATTTTGCACTTCATAAAGCAAATAGGAAACAGAGGCAGGAATCAGCCGCTGCCGACTTATCTGTTTTCCAGGAATGAAGGAATCATAAGACCAAACATCATGTGAAAGTGAGGCTCCAAGAGGTATGAAAGCAACAGGTATTGTAAGGCGCATTGATGATCTGGGCAGGGTCGTCATTCCAAAGGAGATCAGGAGGACACTCCGCATCCGGGAAGGAGACCCGCTTGAGATTTTTGTCGACCGAGAAGGTGAAGTAATCCTTAAGAAGTACTCTCCAATTCATGAACTTGGTGCGTTTGCACAGGAATACGCCGATGCACTGTTTGATTCACTGCAGAATCCGGTATTCATTGCAGATCGTGATGAGATCATTGCCATTGCAGGGGAATCAAAGAAAGATTATTTGAACAAAAGCATCAGTAGAGATATTGACCGTATGATTGAAGCGCGTCAACCTCAGTTGTATTCTGAAAACAAGAAACTTGAAATTGTTGATGACAGAGAAGAAGAACTTGCCGCGTATTGTGTAAGCCCGATTATTGCCAATGGAGATCCAATCGGTTGTGTTATGATTTTCTCCAAAGAAGACAAGCTTGGGCTTGTGGAGGAAAAGTCGATCGTTACGGCGGCTAGTTTTCTTGCGAAGCAAATGGAGTAGAAAGCAATGTATGGACAAATTGCGGCTGAACCAGCGCATTTTGTCCATTTTTGCTTTTTAGAAACATGGTTCTTTCAGAATTCCGGTTTCAAGACAATCATTTCCCATACTTAGCTGTCAAAAGACCCTTGGAAAGGGCTATGCTATAATAAGGTAAAGATTGTAAAGAGGAAGTCTATGCATAATGATGGTTCTAAAAAATTAGTCAAAGGTGCCCTCATTCTTGCTGGTGCCGGTTTGATCGGCAAAGTTCTTGGAGCTAGCTATCGTATACCGCTTCAGAACCTGCTCGGCGATGAGGGTTTTTATATATATCAGCAAATATATCCAATCCTTGGGTTGGCTCTTATGCTCTCGCTTTATGGCTTCCCTTCAGCTGTTGCAAGAATTGCTGCTGAGCATGGGGAAAAAGGTGAAACAGTTGGCTGGCGGAATTACTTTCTGCCGGCATGGGTAGTACTGGCAGGTACCTCTATAATCTTTGCAGGAATGCTTTTTATAGGGGCGGATAGGCTAGCAGAAATTATAGGTGACGACCAGCTTGTGTCGCTTTACCGTTCTGCATCTTTCGTATTTCTTGCAATTCCCATTACTGCGATTCTAAGAGGGGCCTGTCAGTCCCAGGCAGAGATGGTTCCAGTTGCGCAGTCACAGCTTATTGAACAATTTCTCAGGGTAGTGATCATTATTGCAGCAGCTGCTGTAATCGGTAAGTCTGGCGATGATCTGTACAAAATCGGCATGGCTGCAGTGTGGGCTGCGGTCATCGGGGCTGTTGGCGCTATTGGCATCCTGTTATTTCGTACAAAGCAACCGGCTCTTGGTACAGCAAAGTTTTCATGGGGAAGACATAGTCGCGCTCTGCTTGGAATCGGTCTTGTAGCGACTCTAAATCATGCACTCTTACTGCTTATACAGTTTGGCGACATGCTAACATTGCTACCATCACTCCGCGAGTACGGACTCAGCTTTGCCGCGGCAGTTCAGGAGAAGGGGATATTTGACAGGGGGCAACCGCTTATCCAGATTGGAAGCGTGCTCGGATCCTCGCTCGCTCTTTCTGTGATGCCTTCCATCTCGAAGGGAAAGCTGGAGCGTGAACCTGATTTGTATGGCCCTTTTATGCTCGTTGCCTTTAAGCTCAGCTTGGCTATTGGGATAGGGGCTGCAGCTGGTCTTATTGTTATTTTTCCCGAAGTAAATACGCTTCTGTTTGAAAATTCTTCAGGAACCGGTAGCTTGCGTCTGCTTATGCTTGCGGTTTGCGTCTCCTCGGTTGCAATAACCCTTGCTGCAATGCTCCAAGGGCTAGGTCTTTACAGGAGAACAGCACTCTACATTACACTAGCTCTGTTGGTTAAAGTCTTTCTTAATTTCACGCTTGTAAGAATGTATGGCATTTATGGAGGGGCGGCTGCAACAGTGCTTGCACTAGTATTGATGCTTACGCTTGCTTCGTTTGACCTTTCCCGACAAACAGCATTATTTAGTGGTATGCGAAGAGTTTCATGGCCCCTTGTTTTATCTGCAGGGAGCATGGTTATTTACCTTTTTGCTGGAAAATGGTTTTTCCAGTTCATGCTGCCTAGTATGACAAGAGGTATGCTCGTTTTGGAAGTGATTGTACTTGTAACTGGTGGAGCAATTGTTTATCTTGTTTTGCTGTTCAGGAGCAAGGAGTTTTTTAGAGAAGAGGAAGTAAGTCTGCTGCCAGCCAGCAAATTATTTCTCCTTATCCGCAAAAATATTAAATAGGTAGGAGGCATTGCAAAATGTCCTTTAAAATACAAATTGCCGGTCTTGGAGCTGGTGACATTGAACAGCTTCCGCTCGGTATTTATCGCAAATTACTAAACCATGATGGTATTATTCAGGCACGCACACTCGACCATCCAGTAATTGAAACACTTATGGAGGAAGGGGTAACATTTGCTTCCTTTGACGATTACTACGAAGAAGAGGCTGGTTTTGAACGGGTCTATGAGCGGATTGCTGCTAAGCTGTTAGAAATGGCGCAGACGGAAAATGTTTTCTACGTTGTCCCAGGTCATCCGAGCCTTGCCGAGATGTCAGTAAAACTGCTCCAGGAACAGAAGGAAGTTCCAGTTGAAATTATTGGAGGCCAGAGCTACCTCGATGATTTATTCGCCTCATTGCAAATTGACCCTATTGAAGGTTTTCAATTCGTAGATGCAACAAGCTTCCAAAGGAATGAGCTTAATTATCGTAACCATTTGGTTTTTTGTCAGGTTTATGACCAAATGAGTGCATCCAATGTGAAGTTGGAACTGCTTGAGGATTTGCCGGCAGACTATGAGATCATCCTCATCGAAGCGGCCGGAACTGACAAAGAGAGAAAAGAACAGATACCGCTAGAAGATCTTGATCGTGTCACCAGTATTAGCAATCTTACATCGGTCTATATACCGCCTGTACCGGAGGAATTGCTTACACATGAGTTTGCATCTTTACGCAGCGTTGTTCGTATTTTGCGTAGCCCGGATGGATGCCCATGGGACAAGGAACAGACACATGAATCATTGCGTCGCTACTTGATCGAGGAAGCGTATGAGCTAATAGATGCGATCGAAGAAGAGGACGATGAAGGAATTATTGAGGAAATGGGTGACGTACTTCTCCAAATTATGATGCACGCGCAAATTGGCGAAGATGACGGCTATTTCACAATTGATGATGTTATACGCGGCATAACTGAGAAGATGATTAATCGTCATCCGCATGTTTTTGGTGATGTACATGTTGAATCAACTGAAGACGTAAATGCAAATTGGGAAAAAATCAAGAAACAGGAGAAGCAGGAGCGCGATTCTATTCTTGATGGGATTCCGCGTAGTCTTCCAGCGCTTATGCGCTCAACTAAACTTCAGAAAAAAGCTCGAAAAGCAGGATTCCAATGGGAAAGCGCCGAAGAAATTTGGGAAAAGTTTAATGAAGAAGTACAAGAATTCCATGAAGCGCTTGAATCAGGTAACAAGCGGGAAATGGAAGAGGAATACGGTGACATCCTGTTCATACTCGTGAATCTCGCTATATTCCACAAAATTGAGGCGGAACAAAGCCTCACATATGCGAATGAGAAGTTCATTTCCCGCTTCCATCATATTGAACATTCCTTGAAAAAATCGGGGAAGGAACTTGAGGATGCTTCTCTTGAAGAAATGGATGCCCTTTGGGATGAGGCAAAAAGAAAGGAGAGAGAATAATGCGTTTAGATAAATTTTTAAAAGTATCCCGTCTGATTAAACGTCGCACCTTGGCCAAGGAAGTAGCTGATCAGGGACGGATTAAAATTAACGGCAACCCTTCCAAGGCTGCATCAAAGGTGGCAGTTGGAGATGAACTTGTCATCCAGTTCGGGCAAAAGCTTGTTACTGCAGAAGTGCTAAGTCTGCAAGAAACGGTCAAAAAGGAAGAAGCCGCGAACATGTATAAAATCGTTAAAGAGGAAAAAGTGAACGCTTAATCTGCCAAAGGCAATTGGTTCTAAACTTGTCCCCTGCTTCATAAAGTGAAGTAGCAAGGAGGACGAGCAGATGAACTATTATTCAAAAGACCAGGCACCTGTAACACGTGCCCCTCAAGACCATAATGTCAGGATTAACAATCGCAAGGAAATGGAAATAACCGGTGTCAAGGAAGTGGATAGCTTTGACAATGAGGAGTTTCTGCTTGAGACCGTCATGGGCTACATGATTATAAGGGGTCAGAATTTACAACTGAAGAATCTTGATGTCGGATCAGGTGCGGTATCCATCAAGGGTAAAGTTTATGAACTTTCTTATGTGGATGGAGATTCCCAGGAGAAGGCTAAAGGGTTCTTTGGCAAGTTATTCAAATGACTTCGCTGAATGTGCAATTTGCAACGATGATCACCATGATCGGTGGCGGCTTCTATCTTGGAATGGCGCTGGATACATTCCGGCGCTTGACTATCAACTTGCGGCGCCCGATATGGCTTCTATACACAACGGAAATCGGTTTTTGGCTTTTGCAGACAGCTATTCTCTTCATCATGCTGTTTACGGCCAATAAGGGTGAAATCCGCTTTTACATATTTTTTGCCGGTTTACTCGGCTTTGCCGCTTATCAAGTACTCGGCAGGAAATGGTACAGGCAGCTGCTCGAAATTCTGATCCGTATTTTTATGGCAATTGTGCGTTTTATCGCAAATGCTGTACGAATTCTTATTGTCATACCGATTAAAGGGTTGTTCGCCATAATTGTCGCTGTACTGCTATTTCTTATCCAAGCGATTGTAACTGTCATTCGATTCCTTCTGATAGTCATATTCCTGCCTATTAAATGGCTGTTCGCTATTCTATGGCGTCTCATGCCGAAACGTGCAAGAAACTTTGTGCACAAATGGTGCAAGGTTTATAGTACAATGAAGGAAAGTTGCAGCAAATTCCTGAAATGGATCAAGTTCAGAAGGAGGTAGCAGACATGGCTGCTGATCACAACCCGATTTCGAAGCTTCATACGCAGTTTGCAGAGCAAAATAACGCTCAGATGGAGAGACAGAAACGGAAGAAGCAGCGTCTGATGCGCAGACTCGTGCTCCTTTCCGTTTTTGTCGCCATTCTGATAGGTACCTTTACGACTTTCCATTTGAAGCAGCGCCATCTCCAGGCCGAAAAACGGACCGAACTTGCGGAGATGAAGAAAGAGTATGCCGCTGTTCAGAAGAAGGGGAAGGAATTGAAGCAGGAACGTGATTTACTTAAAGATGAAGACTATGTATTGGAAATTGCCCGGACGAATTATTTCTTCTCTAAAAAAGGAGAACTGATTTTTAAAATACCGGATGAAAAGCCATCCTATTGACACAGTTTCATAACCTTCGCTATAATATAGCGTAGGACTATATAATTTTATGGCATCTTTGTCCATTTGGGTATTCCAGCCCCGGACAAAGGGAACAGGACCCTGGATTTTGTCGGAGTCCGGGCCCTGGATTCCAGAAATTTTAAGGAGGAGCATTTTTTTTATGTCAATCGAAGTAGGCAGCAAGCTGCAGGGTAAGGTAACGGGCATTACGAATTTTGGTGCATTTGTCGAGATCGGCGATAGCGAGAAGAAGACCGGTCTTGTCCATATCAGTGAAGTTGCCGATAGCTATGTCAAAGACATCAACGAGCATCTTAAAGTTGGCGATGAAGTAACTGTTAAAGTCATCAATGTCGAGAAAGACGGCAAAATCGGCCTTTCTATTAAAAAGGCGATAGACCGCCCACAACGGGAAGGTCGCCCGCAAAGGGAAGGCCGCCCGCAGCGTCAACAAAGACCACCAAGAGAACGCGCAGAAACCTTCGAATCCAAGATGAACCGTTTCCTTAAGGACTCGGAAGATCGTCTTGCCTCTTTGAAGAAACACACTGAAGGCAGACGCGGAGGACGCGGTGCAAAAAGAGGATAGCAGCAGCTGTCTACTTGTAAACAATGCTCTTAATAGATAATGGAAAAGAGAGCGGAAGCGCATAGTTCATATGTGCTTCCGCTCTCTTTTTTTGACTTTTAACGGTATCAAAGAATTAGCAGAGAGGACTTATCATCATTCAAGTAAGGCGGCTGGTATCTATCTCACTGTGAATACCCAATCTACGCCAAACTTATCCCTCAATGAGCCATGCTGTTTTGCAAAGAATGTCTGTTGCAGTTCCATTCCTACTTTTGCATCTTCTTTGAGTGTGTTCCAAGCCTTTTGAGCTTCGATTTCGGAGTCGAACTCAACACTTATGGAGACCTTTCCTTCTCCTGTAAGGTTATTTCTCGTATCAGACCCCATAATGATTCCTGAACCGGTCAATTTCATTTCAAGATGCAAGATCAGTTCTTTATCTTCCTTAAGTATAGGGAAGTTAGGATTGGCAGGCATATCACCATATTTTTGTATTTTAATAATTTCACCATCAAAAGCAGTTTTATATAACTCAAAAGCCTTGGCAGCTTCACGATTGAATTTCAAATACGGTCTGATCATTTTATTCAGCTCCTCGTTCTACTATCTATAAAGTCTACCCACTATAAATAACAAAGAATACTTTCGTTCAACCAATTGTTTTATAACAAAGTTTGAAACAAAAAAAGAGAACTCTTACAAATAGTAAGAGTTCTCTTTAAAATGATAGCGGCGGAGGGAATCGAACCCACGACCTCACGGGTATGAACCGTACGCTCTAGCCAGCTGAGCTACACCGCCATGATTATTAACACAAGTGTTATCTTACAATATGGCAGACAAGTTGTCAAATGGTTTTTGCAAAAAAAAGTACAGGCAGCCTGATTGCTGCCTGTTTAATTATTCAGCGCGAGAGAATTCGTGCACCCACACTTTCATTTTGGGTAACCACTTCATGCCGGGATGTAAGGCAAGAATTGAATCTTTATAGGCTTCGAGAGTTTCGAATCCTTCTTTCTTCGCGTCATTTTCTGTTACTTCTCCGAGAGACTGTCTATATACACGCTCCACGACAAAGCGGTTGTCGCCAAGTTCCATGACTTCTCCAATATCGGCGTAGCGTCCATTGCGGCGTGTTGCTGTTTTGATGCCTGCAATTACTTTTTCAACATCGGCAGGCTTCGTAACGAGACGTTCAATGGAACAAGTCTTAGGAGGCAGCTTTTCATTCAACTGTTCTGCAGACATGGTTATACCACCTTTTTTATCAATCTATTCATCATTATAGTGCATTGTTATGCAAAACTCATTATTTTGGAATTAAAAAAGACGCAATTCATGTCTATATTTTGTCTATTTGTATGATAACCGTAAGATTCGAACGACATTCAGAAAAAATGAAGAAAGACTGTCGAACGATTTTAGGAATGGACTTACCTGTTTTGACAAAATCTCCAGCTTGTCCATGATTTAATAGCAACTAGAAGGAGTGGTCATATGATGGGTTCAATACCAAGACTTCAGACGAAGCAATTTGAAGCAAAAAATAGAGGCAAGAAGCTGAGGAAGCGGCTGAGTGCTATATTGAGCAGACTACTGATCGAAAAGGGAATGCTCTATTCCTTTATCGGGTTCCTGCTCGGACGGGCTATCATTTTATCTGTTGTCTCGCCATTTGCAGTAGCTTTCCTGGCGACCGTATGGGCAGTGCAACGCAGACACTCGGTAAAAGTCGTCATAGCGGTATTCGCAGGGGCGGCGACACATTCGGGGAGGCATGCTCTGTTTACATTAATAGGCATGGTTGCATTCCTGTTCCTTGCTAATCTATGCCGCAAAATGAAGCGGGAGCAAATTGCCATTCCAATCTGTGCGTTTGTGGCGACTACATTGTCACGTCTTTTCATCTATTCCCTATCAGGGAAACTTTCAGTATACGAGTGGGCACTGCTAGCAGTTGAGGGACTGCTTGGAGCACTGCTTGTACTAATCTTTATGCAGAGCTTGCCGCTATTATCACCGAAAAAGTACAAGCCTGTACTGAAAAACGAAGAAATTGTTTGCATGATTATATTATTGGCATCTGTTTTGACTGGAACAATCGGCTGGGAAGTCCAAGGTGCACAAGTAGAACACGTTATGTCACGTTATTTTGTTCTTCTTCTATCCTTTGTTGGAGGAGCGGCAATCGGCTCGACAGTCGGGGTTGTCGCCGGGCTTATTCTGTCGCTTGCAAACGCTGTGAATCTTTATCAGATGAGTTTGCTTGCATTCTCAGGGCTGCTTGGCGGACTTCTGAAGGAAGGAAGCAAACTTGGGGTAAGCGCGGGTCTCCTCGTTGGGACATGTCTGATTAGCATATATGGTGATGCAGCATCTTGGGGACCTTCACTCGCGGCCTCAGCAGTCGCCGCGGTGCTCTTCTTCCTGACACCTGCGAGCTGGTCTAACAAACTGAGCCGCTATATACCGGGAACAGAGGCGTATACAAGTGAACAAGAGCAATATTTACAGAAAGTCCGTAATGTGACGGCGAGAAGAGTGGAGCAATTTTCTGATGTATTTGCTGCACTTTCGAAGAGTTTCTCTGCAAAAAGTGAGCTTGTCCTGGAAGAGGAAGATGTACGGAAAGAGACAGACTACTTCCTGAGCCAGGTAACTGAGAAGACATGCCAGTCCTGTTTTATGAAAGACCGATGCTGGCAACATAACTTTGAAGAAACGTATGCGATGATGGGCAGTTTAAAAGAAATGCTTATTTACGGCCATGAGTTAAAAGGAAAGACGATGCGGGAGTTTGAAAGTAGTTGTGTGAAGTCGAAGCGGGTACTTGAAGTAATGCAGCAAGAAGTCTCTCACTTCACAGCAAACCGCAAGCTGAAGCGGCAGGTGAGTGAAAGTCGGCGTCTTGTCGCAGACCAGCTTCTTGGTGTCTCGGAAGTGATGGATGACTTTGCTGCAGAGATTCTCAAGGAGCGGGAGCAGCATGAGCTTCAGGAAATGCAAATTGTCCAAGCTTTGCAGTCGATGGGAATCGATCTAGAGAAGTTGGAGATCTATCAGCTCGAGAAGGGCGATATTGATATCGAGATGACAGTTTCCTTCCAGTATTATCGCGGTGAAGCATCAAAGCTCATTGCTCCAGTGCTCTCAGATATCCTGAATGAAATGGTCATTGTAAAAGAAGAGGAAATCTCTCCATTCCCGAATGGTCATTGCCATTTGGCTTTTGGCTCAGCAAAGGAATTCATGGTGGAGTTGGGAGTCGCCTCCGCTGCAAAGGACGGGGGGCTTGTATCAGGCGACAGTTTCGCAACAATTGAACTTGGCACTGGAAAATATGCAATTGCAATTAGTGATGGTATGGGCAATGGGCGGAGAGCTAATGAGGAGAGCAGGGAAACATTGCGTCTGCTCCAGCAGATTTTACAAACCGGGATTCCTGAAAAGGTGGCGATCAAGTCAATCAATTCTATACTTGCTTTGCGCTCAACGGATGAAATGTTTGCCACTTTGGATCTTGCAGTAATCAACTTGCATAATGCGGCAGTTCAGTTTTTAAAAATTGGTTCTTCACCGAGTCTGATTAGGCGTGGTAGAGAGGTGCTCAGCATCGAAGCGAGCAATCTGCCTATGGGAATCATTCAAGACTTTGATATTGAGATAGTCAGTGAGCAGCTGCAGCCGGATGACTTGCTCGTAATGATGAGTGATGGGATTTTTGAAGGGCCGAAGCAAGTTCAGAATGTCGACCTCTGGCTAAAGCAGAGGATGAGTGAAATGTTGACGACAGACCCTCAGGAGATTGCTGACTTGCTCATGGAAGAAGTAATTCGCACAAATGACGGTGAGATTGGTGATGACATGACGGTACTGGTGGCACGTATTGTCCGGAACAAGCCGGAATGGGCTGCCATTCCGATGCGGTTTGATCCTAATAAGGAGCCTAGGCAAGAAGTTTTTAACTGAATGAAATGAATGGTCGTTGCATGTATAAATGCTAATACCGCTGGCGAAACTGCTTGATAGAAATTGATTGGAGGCATGCGGCGTGAAAAAAGGTACTCTGAAGCAGATTTTGCTTATTACAGATGGCTGTTCCAATACAGGTGAGGATCCAAAAGCGACAGCGGCTCTTGCAAGTCAGCAAGGGCTGACAATCAATGTGATCGGAATTATGGAAGATGGCCGAGACAATCCTGAGAGCTTGCGGGAAGTGGAGGAGATTGCACTTGCCGGTGGCGGTATGAGTCGTATTGTCTACCAGGAAACGCTTGCCCGCACTGTTCAAATGGTGACGAGACAGGCGATGACACATACAATTCAGGGCTTTATTAACAAGGAGCTTGAGCAGATTCTCGGGAAAGGCCAGACAGTTGAGGACCTGGCTCCGGAGAAACGCGGAGAAGTCATGGAAGTTGTAGAGGAAATGGGCGAGACGTGCGGACTTGAAGTACTTGTTTTGGTCGATACAAGCGCAAGTATGCGGAACAAACTGGAGACAGTAAAGGACTCACTGATTGATCTATCTATCAGTCTTGGTTCACGTATTGGCGAAAATCGCTTTAGCATTTATCAATTCCCTGGTGAGTGTGAGGAAGTTGAGAAGATTTTTGACTGGTCACCGAATTTAAACGCTATAGCGGAGATTTTCCCGAAGTTAAAGACGGGCGGTATCACACCGACAGGGCCTGCAATCCGAGAGGCGATGTATGAATTCGGCAAGCTGAGCCTGTCAAGGAATGTGAGAGACGATGCATGGCGCATTGAAGAAGCATGATCTGCTGATCCGTAGTGGAACAGTGATTTCGGGCAAATGGCATGGCGGTAACTATTCCATTCGGCGCAAGCTTGGTGAAGGGGCAGTCGGTACAGTTTATCTCTGTGAAAAAAGTGGCCGTGAGTATGCCTTGAAAATGAGTGATGATGGCAGCTCCATGACGACAGAGGTGAACGTGCTCAAGTCACTTGATAAGGTCCAGGTGCAGCAGCTTGGACCTTGTTTGCTCGATGTAGATGACTGGCAGTCTCCTGATGGAACGAATTATTCATTTTATGTGATGGAGTACATACAAGGACAATCGCTTGACCAGTATTTGCGCAAGAATGGGAGCGAGTGGGTAGGAGTCTTTCTGCTCCAGCTTCTTGGAAATCTTGGGCAGCTTCATAAAGAAGGTTGGGTATTTGGAGATCTGAAGCTCGATAATTTGCTCGTATCCCCTTCGCCTGCACGTCTCCGCTGGGTTGATGTTGGCGGGGTCACAAAAATAGGCCGCTCCATCAAAGAGTATACGGAATTTACAGATCGCGGCTATTGGGGGCTTGGTTCACGCAAGGCGGAGCCCTCCTATGATTTGTTTGCGGTTGTCATGCTGTTCCTCAATTTGTTCCATCCTCGAAGATTCGGAAGAAGTGCAAACAATGAGCGGCTCATTTGTATGAAGATTGATGAGGTGAAAGTATTTACCCCTTACAGCCACTGTTTTAAAAAAGCAATCAGGGGGAAATACGGTTCCAGCGAAGAGATGCGGCGTGAAGTTGCTGAAGCAATGAGGAAAAGGCGCTCGGGCAAAAAACAGAAACTAGTACAAAATTCAAAACGTCCGCGTACAAGACGAGTAAACAGGCAAGTTGAGCCTGTGCGTCTTGTTGAAGGCGGCAGTATCATTGCTGCGGCTGCACTTTTTTATGTGATTTCTCTGCTTCTGTAGAGTAAGGCATATAAAGGATATGTTAAGATACGGTATGAGAACTTGGAGAGAAGGAATTCCAATGAAGGCAGTAAAGGCATTTATTCAAAAACATCAGCTGCTCAAAAAGGGATCGACTGTACTTGTTGGCGTATCCGGTGGTCCTGATTCGATGGCGCTGCTTCATTACCTTGTTAGCATCGGCAAAGATTGGGAGCTTGAATTGGTTGCACTTACCGTTGATCATCAACTGCGCGGTGATGAGTCTGCAGCAGATGCTGATTATGTGGAATCAAGGTGCCAAGATTGGGGCATCCGCTGTGAACGAGCAAGTGTTGATGTCAAGTCATATAAGAAAGAGCGCGGCATCGGTACGCAGACAGCGGCCCGGGAGCTGCGCTATCGGTTTTTTCAGAAACAGATGGAATTGTATAAGGCTGATTATTTGGCCCTTGGCCATCATGGAGATGATCAGGCGGAGACGATGCTCATGCAATTCACACGGTCTGCCGATCCATCAGCCGTAGCGGGCATTCCAGCAAAGCGGCCTTTCGCTTGCGGGCACATCATCCGTCCTTTTCTTGCAATTGATAGGGAAATGATTGAATCTTATTGCAGAACGGAAAGCATTATACCGAGGCTCGATCCGTCAAACGAAGATACTGGCTATACCCGCAATTATTTCAGGAAACTTGTAATTCCATTACTAAAAGAGAAAAATCCAAATATACATGTAACAATGCAGAACATGAGTGAACGGATGCAAGAAAATGCCAGCTTCCTGAGAGAAGCTGCGGAAGAGAGGCTTTTAAAGTTCCTTGAATTGGACAAAAAGAACGCTTCAGCATCATTTCCTAGTTCGGTATTTCAAGCATGCCCCATTGCTTTACAAAGACAGATGTATCAACTAATATTAAACTATCTGTACAAAAAACAGCCTGACCAGCTTTCTTATCTGCATGAAACGGAGTTCTTCAAACTGCTTGAAGGCAATAGGAGCAACGCTTTGCTTGACTTCCCTAATGGGTTGCAAGTTAAGAAATCTTATGACCGTATTTCCTTATCCTTTAATAAGAAAGAAGGGGACCAGTCATTTGAATTCCGGCTTGAAGTGCCAGGTAGGGTTCAGCTTCCGAACGGGGCTTTTATAGAGGCTTTCCTTTCAGACCAAGCGGTTCAGGATACATATTCATTTTCACTGCAGGTGACGTCTGCTATGTTGCCGTTCACCATAAGAAACCGGCGCGCCGGTGACAGGATGAACTGGCAGGGGCTCAATGGGTCAAGGAAGCTAAAGGATCTCTTTATTGATGAGAAAATCCCTAGAGAAAAGAGAGATTGCTGGCCTGTCATCACAGATGCATCAGGCAGGATACTCTGGCTTCCCGGATTGCGGAAAGCTGTAATGCCGGCAGAAGGCGAAGGCAATATGGTTTGTTTGAAGTACATTGACTGAACAGCGGCATTTAAGCTGCGAGCAGCCCCAAAGCTGCAGGGAGGAGAAATTAAGAGATGCATCAGGAAATAGAAGAGGTTCTTGTCACAGAGGAAGAGATCATAGAAAAGTGCGCTGAAATCGGAAAACAACTTACAGAGGAGTACGATGGCAAGTTCCCGCTTGCAATCGGTGTATTGAAAGGCGCAATGCCTTTCATGTCAGATGTCCTGCGCCGTGTTGATACACATTTGGAGATGGATTTCATGGCTGTTTCAAGCTATGGAGGCGGAACTCGATCATCTGGTGAAGTGAAAATCATCAAGGATCTCGATGCCAAGGTGGAAGGACGTCATGTTCTTATCATTGAGGATATCATCGACAGCGGGCTCACGCTCAGCTACCTTGTTGACCTATTCAAATACCGGAAAGCGGCTTCAGTGAAGATTGTGACACTCATTGATAAACCAGAAGGACGGACGGTCGATATCAAGGCAGATGTCGTCGGATTCGAACTTCCGAATAAATTCCTCGTCGGCTATGGACTCGACTATGATGAGAAGTATCGCAACCTCCCTTATATCGGAGTGTTAAAACCGGAGATTTACAGCGAACAGGAGTCTTAAAAATTGCAACCCGTTTCCTGCTTGCGTTACAATATATGGGAATACAATACCATTAAGTAAAGTGAAATGAGATGTCCAAAAGTGTGATATATAACGAAGCTTTCAATTGCGGAATGCACAAAAATGACGCACGAGGCAATGAAGTTTTCTTTCTTTGGGAGGAGGCAGGAAATGAACCGATTGTTCAGAAACCTATTTTTCTACGGAATTCTGTTCCTTGTCCTGATTGCAGCCCTCGGCGTTCTTAGAGGACAAGGCGAACAGGCAAAAGAGTTGGATGTAAAACAGTTCACGGATGCTCTTAATAATGGTGAAATCAGTGAAATGACGATGCAGCCTGCGAACAAGATTATGCGAATTACCGGAACGCTTAAGAAGGATGACCGTTCCTTTGTAACACAGGTACCAGATAATAACGACATTATCGCCGGTATCACTAAGACTGCCAACCAGCAGAGTGAACTTAAAGTGAAAGAGGAAGAACAGCCGAGCGGATTTGTAACCTTCATTACACAAATGATTCCGTTCTTGCTAATTGGATTGCTGTTCTTCTTCATTCTTAGCCAGGCACAGAGCGGCGGCGGTGGCGGCCGTGTCATGAACTTCGGTAAGAGTAAGGCAAAGATGTACAGCGAAGAGAAGAAGAAAGTCCGCTTCAAGGATGTTGCCGGAGCGGATGAAGAGAAGCAGGAACTCGTTGAAGTTGTTGAATTCCTGAAGGACCCGCGCAAATTTGCGGCGCTTGGTGCCCGTATCCCGAAAGGTGTTCTCCTTGTAGGCCCTCCGGGTACAGGTAAAACGTTGCTTGCAAGAGCGGTTGCCGGTGAAGCCGGTACACCATTCTTCTCTATTAGTGGTTCCGACTTCGTTGAAATGTTTGTCGGTGTTGGTGCTTCACGTGTTCGCGATTTGTTCGAGAATGCAAAGAAGAACGCACCATGTATTATTTTCATCGATGAGATTGATGCAGTTGGACGTCAGCGTGGAGCAGGTCTTGGCGGTGGCCATGATGAACGCGAACAAACGCTGAATCAGTTGCTTGTTGAAATGGACGGTTTTGGTGGTAATGAAGGTATTATCATTATTGCTGCAACAAACCGACCTGATATTCTTGATCCGGCACTCTTGCGTCCAGGACGTTTTGACAGACAGATCACAGTTGACCGTCCAGATGTTAAAGGCCGTGAAGCTGTTCTGAAAGTGCATGCACGCAACAAGCCACTTGATCCGAACATCGATCTGAAAACAATCGCGATGCGTACACCGGGCTTCTCCGGTGCCGACCTTGAGAACCTTCTGAACGAAGCTGCTCTCGTTGCGGCTCGTCATGATAAGAAGACGATCGATATGCTTGATATCGATGAGGCGGTTGATCGTGTTATTGCAGGGCCGGCTAAGAAAAGCCGTGTCATTTCCGAGAAGGAACGCAATATCGTCGCTTATCACGAATCCGGACATACAATCATTGGTATGGTGCTTGATAATGCTGATACAGTTCACAAAGTTACGATCGTTCCACGCGGGCAGGCTGGCGGTTATGCAGTCATGCTACCGAAAGAGGATCGTTACTTCATGACGAAACCGGAACTGTTTGATAAAATTACCGGACTCCTTGGCGGCCGTGTCGCTGAAGAAATTATCTTTGGCGAGGTAAGTACAGGAGCGCATAATGACTTCCAGCGTGCTACTGGCATTGCTCGTAAGATGATTACTGAATACGGCATGAGTGACAAGATTGGTCCGATCCAGTTTACTAGTGGTGGCGGCGAAGTCTTCCTTGGACGCGATATTCAGAATGAGCAGAACTACAGTGATGCGATTGCTGAAGAGATTGACAAGGAAATGCAGCACTTCATCAACACATGCTATAGCCGAGCGAAGCAGATTCTTACTGAGAACCGCGACAAGCTCGAGCTGATCGCTCAGAAACTTCTTGAAATCGAAACACTCGACGAGCAGCAAATCCGCTCTCTCTTCGACAAAGGCGTGCTCCCTGAAAATCATCACACTACTGTGAAAACAGATAATGATGTCAAGGTGAACATTCAGCCAAAAGATGGAGAGTCAAATGTTACTCCAGAGAGCTTTGAAGAAGCGAAGGAAAAAGACGATCTTGAGTATAAAGAAAAAAGGGAATCGCATACTGAGGATAGAAATGAGCCTCCAAGCGGCGACGACCATAAGGAATAAGCAAGAAGCGGGTCCTGTCCAAACGGCAGGAACCGCTTTTTCCTTGTTTATAACTGCAGAAGCAGCAGTGCTTTTTTACTGAATTAGGCTGAAAGCTGCGTTAATTGCATATAAAAATTAAGAATGCTTTTGAAGCGCTGTAATGGGAAAAGTTGAGTTAGCAGGGTATGCTAATTAATATAAGGTAAGCTTTGCAGAAGGGTTTGATATGTCTATGCTATTTGTTCTGGATGTAGGGAATACGAATACAGTACTAGGAGTCTTTGATAAGGACTGCTTGAAATATGAGTGGCGAATCAAGACAGACCGTTATAAAACTGAAGATGAGTTCGGTATGTTGATCCAATCGCTTTTTCAATATAAGGGTGTCTCATTCTCGGATATTTCCGGGGCAATTATTTCATCGGTTGTGCCGCCGATCATGTTTGCTCTTGAGAAGATGTGCCGTGACTATTTGAACCTGGAACCGCTAGTCATTGGCAAAGATGTCGCGACAAACTTACTTAAAATGAGCTATCCGAAGCCGGAGGAGCTGGGAGCTGACCGGGTCGTTAACGCAATCGGCGCAGTCGAGAAATATGGCGGGCCGCTTATCATTATTGATTTTGGAACAGCGACGACATTTTGCTATGTGGACGAAGAGCTAAGTTATCATGGAGGTCTTATTGCGCCGGGAATTAATATTTCCGTAGAGGCTCTCTATCAAAAGGCTGCAAAGCTGCCCAAGTTCGAGATTGAACGACCGGACAGAGCAATCGGTCAGTCAACTGTGGAGGCGATGCAGGCAGGTGTTTTCTATGGATATGTTGGACAGGTTGATGGGATTGTAAGACAGATGCAAAAGGAAATGCAAAATAAACCAGAAGTAATTGCTACAGGTGGACTTGCTCCCCTAATCGCAGACGCAGCAGAGACAATAGATTTTGTTGATCCATACTTGACGCTTCACGGTTTGAATATTATATACAAGAAATATGTACAGCAGAAGGAACGGGAGGAACAACGATGAAAGATTATCTTGTAAAAGCGACAGTATACAATGGTTCCATCAGAGCTTATGCAGCAAGCACGACAGAAACGGTGAGTGAGACCCAGCGCCGTCAGGATACTTGGGCAACAGCGTCCGCAGCTATCGGACGAACAGTAACCATTACATCCATGATGGGTGCCATGCTTAAAGGTGAAGATACGATTACAGTTAAAGTTGAAGGCGATGGTCCAGTTGGCGCAATTGTGGCCGATGCCAATTCTAAAGGTGAAGTCCGCGGTTATGTAGGTAATCCCCATGTAGACTTTGAATTGAATTCTATTGGAAAGCTTGACGTGGCAAGGGCGGTAGGTGCAGGTACGCTCAGTGTCGTGAAGGATCTTGGAATGAGAGATTACTTTACTGGAAGTGTTCCGATTGTCTCTGGTGAGATCAGTGAAGACTTTACGTATTACTTCGCAACTTCTGAACAAGTTCCATCTGCAGTGGGAGCTGGTGTACTCGTTAATCCGGATCATTCAATTCTTGCAGCCGGCGGGTTCATTGTGCAAGTGCTCCCTGGCGCAAGTGATGAAGTCATTGATAAATTGGAGCGACATATCCAAGCGTTGCCACCGATATCAAGTCTTGTGCAAGAAGGATACACACCGGAACAGATTCTAGAACGCCTTTTTGAAGGTGCAGATATCAACTTCCTTGAAACGATGCCGATTGTTTTCAAATGCAAATGTTCCAGGGAACGAGTCGAACGGGCAATTGCTGGACTTGGATCAGATGAAATTCAGGCTATGATTGAGGAGGATGGCGGAGCTGATGCGAACTGTCATTTCTGTAACGAGCATTATCACTTTAGTAAGGAAGACTTGGAACGTCTAAAAGAAGCTCAATAGTCTTGTTGAAGTGACGTTTTTCAAGAAGTTTAGTCGAATACTCGGAATTGTACGCAAATGGGTTGACACTACACATGTTAACGTGTAGATTGGAAATATCAAATCTTATAAGTTAACTAGGAATTAGGGGGATGAACGACCATGACTAGAGTTGCTGATAACGTAGCCGGCCTTGTGGGACAGACACCTGTTGTGAAATTGCACAATATTACAGATGAGAACAGTGCCGATATTTATGTTAAATTGGAATACTTCAATCCGGGAAGTTCGGTCAAAGACCGTATCGCGCTTGCGATGATCGAGGATGCTGAAGAGAAAGGTCTCCTTAAAGCTGGCGACACAATCATTGAACCGACAAGTGGTAACACAGGTATCGGACTTGCGATGATCGCTTCCGCAAAAGGATATAAAGCAATTCTTGTCATGCCTGATACAATGAGTAAGGAGCGTCGTAATCTGCTTCGTGCCTATGGAGCAAAGCTGCTTCTGACACCTGGTGCAGAAGGTATGAAAGGTGCCATCGCTACAGCTGAGAAGCTCAAGGAAGAGAATGGCTACTTCATGCCGCAGCAATTTGCTAATGAAGCAAACCCTGCTGTTCACGAGCGCACAACTGGTAAGGAAATCATCAGCCAGTTTGAGGATGGACTTGACGCATTTGTTTCAGGTATCGGTACTGGTGGTACAATCACTGGTGCAGGTAAAGTCCTTAAGGATCATTTTAAAGATATCAAAGTTTTTGCAGTTGAGCCTGAAGATTCAGCAGTTCTTTCCGGCGGCAAGCCTGGACCTCATAAATTGCAGGGACTTGGAGCGGGCTTCATTCCTAAGATTTTGAACACAGACATTTATGATGAAGTCGTTACAGTTTCGAATGAAGAAGCATTTGAAACTGCTCGAGAAGTCGCCACAACGAACGGAATCCTTGGTGGTATTTCTTGCGGTGCTGCAATAGCTGCTGCGAAGAAAGTTGCTGCAAAACTGGGCAAAGGCAAAAAAGTACTCGCTGTCCTTCCGGATAATGGCGAAAGATACTTGTCCACTCCACTTTACCAATTTGATGAAGAGTAATATCTGTCTGTAAAGAAGCCGCTGCTTCCCTTGGTCGGGAGCAGCGGCTTTTGTCTTTGCTAGTATAGATACGATGGTAGGAATGAATGCTTTTTTGACGTATAATGAAGAAAGTGATTCTGACTGGAAGAAGGGTTTCTCATGATTTTATCTACTAAAGTAAAAACATACAATTTGGCAGAGCGTACCCACATTATGGGTATTCTAAATGTAACACCTGATTCATTTTCTGATGGCGGAAAATATGCAACATTAGAAGCCGCCTGTGAACAAGCCCGAAAGTTGGAAGCCCAAGGAGCGGATATTATTGATATCGGTGGTGAGTCGACACGTCCAGGTCATGCGCCGCTATCCGAAGAAGAGGAGCTTTCACGTGTCCTGCCAGTAATTGAAGCGATCAAGAAAGAGGTCAATGTGCCGATCTCAATTGATACATACAAAGCTGAAACTGCAAGGCGTGCTGTTGAGGCGGGAGCGTCCATTATTAATGATGTCTGGGGAGCAAAACGCGAGCCGGAGATTGCAAATGTTGCAGCTGAGCTGGACGTGCCTATTATTCTCATGCACAATCGTGAAAACATGGATTATGGCAATTTGATTGAGGATATGAAAAGAGATTTGCAGGAGAGTATTGATATCGCCAAAAGAGCAGGTGTCCCGGACCAGCATATTATAATTGATCCGGGTGTTGGCTTTGCGAAGAACGCTGAACATAATCTAATTGCAATGAACAATCTGGAGCAATTGCACGAACTTGGATACCCAATGCTGTTGGCAACTTCTCGCAAACGTTTTATTGGGGGCGTGCTCGATTTGCCGAATGCGGAAGACCGTGATATAGGGACAGGAGCGACGACTTGCCTTGGAATTAGCAAAGGTGCCCATATGGTTCGTGTGCATAATGTAGAAATGACTTTGCAGCTTGTGAAAATGACAGATGCCATGCTGCGGAGCGGAAGGGTGGAGAACAATGGATAAAATCATCCTTGAAGGCATGCAGTTCTATGGCTACCATGGGTTATTTCCTGAAGAGAACCGGCTTGGCCAGCGGTTTAATGTAGACCTTGAGCTTTACACAGACACAAGCAAAGCCGGGCGGACGGATGATATGAATGACTCCATTCACTACGGCCATGCTTATGAAATCGTGAAACAAATCGTAGAACAAGAGATTGTGAATCTGATTGAGACGGTTGCTGAGAGAATTGCAGCAGCTCTGCTAGAACATTTTGATGAACTTCAGGCATGCAGGGTGAAGGTTATTAAACCAGATGCTCCAATTCCGGGTCATTTTAAATTTGTTGCCGTTGAAATCTACAGGGAGAAATGATTATGACACAAGCATTTATTGCACTTGGAACAAATATCGAACCACGCGAAAATCATTTCATTAAAGCACTTGAAATGTTGACTGATCATTCTGGGATCCTGATCCAGAAGATTTCTTCTATATATGAGACAGATCCGGTCGGCTACGAAGATCAGGAAGACTTCCTGAACATGGTCGTTGAAGTTGAAACAGATTTGACCGCGGAGGAGCTCTTGCGCTACTGTCAGTTAATTGAGGAACGACTTGGCCGAGTACGGACAATCCGCAATGGTCCACGTACTATTGACCTTGATATTTTGCTTTACAGTCAGGAAAGTATACGACTTGTTGATTTGGAGATTCCACATCCGCGTATGCATGAGCGGGCCTTTGTTCTTGTTCCTCTTGGTGAAATTGCACCTGAAATCATTGTGCCAGGTACAGGGGAGTCTGTTCAGAAACTGCTGAATGCATTATCTGAAGAGGAGAAAGCTGGCGTTCGTACATGGCCGCAAGAAAGCTGATTATAAGGTTTACGTGCCTGAAGTTGTGAGTATAAGATTCAAAAGTATATAAGCATTGATAATTGTGTCGTAAAGAAAAATAAGATTAAGGACACAGTTTATGACGGATCCCCTTAATCTACTGATGCAGAAATGAACCGATTTCTATATACTTGTTGGTGGACAAGTGTTGTAAATAGCTATAAATAATAATATTGGAGTGAACAGCATGTCAGAAGAATTGAATGAACATATGCGTGTCCGGCGCGATAAGCTGGAAACATACAATGAAATGGGGATAGATCCGTTCGGTGGTAAGTTTGTCCGAACTCATCTTACAAATGAACTTGTAGACAGTTATGAAAACTATTCAAAAGAGGAACTTGAAGCAGAAGAGCATAAAGTGACAGTTGCCGGCCGAATCATGACGAAGCGTGGTAAAGGTAAAGCAGGCTTTGCTCATATCCAGGACTTGGGCGGTCAGATCCAGATTTATGTTCGTAAAGATACAGTTGGCGACAGTGCATACGAGATGTTCAATACTATTGACCTTGGTGATATCGTCGGAGTTACAGGTGTCATGTTCAAAACAAAAGTAGGAGAGCTATCTATTAAGGCACAGGAAATCCATCTGCTTTCCAAATCTTTGCGTCCGCTCCCTGAGAAATATCATGGTCTCCAGGATATCGAACAACGCTATCGTCAGCGTTACCTTGATTTGATCACAAACCCGGAGAGCCGCGATACTTTTGTTATGCGTTCAAAGATCATTCGTTCTATGCGTCAGTACTTGGATGGACAAGGCTTCTTGGAAGTTGAGACGCCGATGATGCATAGCATTCCGGGAGGGGCAGCAGCCCGTCCATTCATTACACACCATAACGCGCTTGATATCCCGCTTTATATGCGTATTGCAATAGAGTTGCATTTGAAGCGCCTTATAGTAGGTGGCTTGGAAAAGGTCTACGAAATTGGTCGTGTATTCCGTAATGAAGGTGTATCAACACGCCATAATCCTGAATTTACAATGATTGAATTGTACGAAGCTTATGCAGACTACGAGGATATCATGGCACTCACAGAGAATATGGTTGCTCATATTGCTAAGGAAGTGCTTGGAACGACAACTGTTATGTACGGCGAGGAAGAAATCAATCTTGCGCCTAAGTGGAAGAGACTTCATATGGTTGATGCTGTTAAAGAATACACAGGTGTTGATTTCTGGGAGAAGATGAGTGATGAACGTGCTCGCGAACTTGCGAAAGAACATGGAGTGGATATCAAGGATTCCATGCAATTCGGTCATGTAGTTAATGAGTTCTTTGAGCAAAAAGTTGAAGAACAACTTATTCAGCCTACATTCATTTATGGGCATCCTGTTGAGATTTCACCACTTGCCAAAAAGAACAAAGAAGATGAACGTTTTACAGACCGCTTCGAATTGTTCATCGTTGCTCGTGAACATGCAAATGCATTTACTGAGCTGAATGATCCGATTGACCAGCGCGAACGCTTTGAGGCACAAGTAGCTGAGAGAGATGCAGGTAATGATGAAGCTCACCTTATGGATGAAGACTTCCTTGAGTCTCTTGAATATGGCATGCCGCCAACAGGTGGCCTTGGGATTGGTATTGACCGTCTTGTCATGCTGCTTACGAACTCACCGTCCATCCGTGATGTCCTGCTCTTCCCGCAAATGCGTAATAAATAATAAGTATAGTAAAAGGGAGTGCGCTCATTATGCGTACTCTCTTTTACTATTTCTCTATTATGGATAGAGAGAACGCTTTTTAATTTGGTTAAAAATTTTTACTTTGGATAAACTATTGTTTTTCAAATAGGTGCGTGGTATAGTTATAAACGTTCCAAAGAGGACACCTCAAAAACTTCAATAACAATTGAAACACTTTGCTAGGTAGTTATTTAAAAAGTGTTGACTTTATATGAAGGATTTGATAAGATAGATAAGTCGCCAAAACAAAGCGACCAACAAATTCGCTCTTTGAAAACTGAACAAACAACCATTTATGTCAGTAAGAAACGGTATAACCGTTTAAGTTTTACTAGCTAAGACATCATCTTCGGATGATGTGAAACAAACTTTTTTGGAGAGTTTGATCTTGGCTCAGGACGAACGCTGGCGGCGTGCCTAATACATGCAAGTCGAGCGCGGGAAGCAGGCAGATCCCTTCGGGGTGATGCCTGTGGAACGAGCGGCGGACGGGTGAGTAACACGTGGGCAACCTGCCTGCAGGATCGGGATAACTCCGGGAAACCGGAGCTAATACCGGATAATACTTTCTTCTTCATGGAAGAAAGATGAAAGACGGTTTCGGCTGTCACCTGCAGATGGGCCCGCGGCGCATTAGCTAGTTGGTGAGGTAACGGCTCACCAAGGCAACGATGCGTAGCCGACCTGAGAGGGTGATCGGCCACACTGGGACTGAGACACGGCCCAGACTCCTACGGGAGGCAGCAGTAGGGAATCTTCCGCAATGGACGAAAGTCTGACGGAGCAACGCCGCGTGAGTGATGAAGGTTTTCGGATCGTAAAACTCTGTTGTAAGGGAAGAACAAGTACGATAGTAACTGATCGTACCTTGACGGTACCTTACCAGAAAGCCACGGCTAACTACGTGCCAGCAGCCGCGGTAATACGTAGGTGGCAAGCGTTGTCCGGAATTATTGGGCGTAAAGCGCGCGCAGGCGGTCCTTTAAGTCTGATGTGAAATCTTGCGGCTCAACCGTAAGCGGTCATTGGAAACTGGAGGACTTGAGTGCAGAAGAGGAGAGTGGAATTCCACGTGTAGCGGTGAAATGCGTAGAGATGTGGAGGAACACCAGTGGCGAAGGCGACTCTCTGGTCTGTAACTGACGCTGAGGCGCGAAAGCGTGGGGAGCGAACAGGATTAGATACCCTGGTAGTCCACGCCGTAAACGATGAGTGCTAGGTGTTAGGGGTTTCCGCCCCTTAGTGCTGAAGTTAACGCATTAAGCACTCCGCCTGGGGAGTACGGCCGCAAGGCTGAAACTCAAAAGAATTGACGGGGGCCCGCACAAGCGGTGGAGCATGTGGTTTAATTCGAAGCAACGCGAAGAACCTTACCAGGTCTTGACATCCTCTGACAACGGTAGAGATACCGCTTTCCCTTCGGGGACAGAGTGACAGGTGGTGCATGGTTGTCGTCAGCTCGTGTCGTGAGATGTTGGGTTAAGTCCCGCAACGAGCGCAACCCTTGATCTTAGTTGCCAGCATTAAGTTGGGCACTCTAAGGTGACTGCCGGTGACAAACCGGAGGAAGGTGGGGATGACGTCAAATCATCATGCCCCTTATGACCTGGGCTACACACGTGCTACAATGGATGGTACAAAGGGCAGCGAAGCCGCGAGGTGAAGCAAATCCCATAAAACCATTCCCAGTTCGGATTGTAGGCTGCAACTCGCCTACATGAAGCAGGAATCGCTAGTAATCGCGGATCAGCATGCCGCGGTGAATACGTTCCCGGGCCTTGTACACACCGCCCGTCACACCACGAGAGTCGGCAACACCCGAAGTCGGTGAGGCAACCCTTACGGGAGCCAGCCGCCGAAGGTGGGGCCAATGATTGGGGTGAAGTCGTAACAAGGTAGCCGTATCGGAAGGTGCGGCTGGATCACCTCCTTTCTAAGGATATGAAGTTCAAGCTTCTTCGGAAGTTGAATGGATTCGGAAGACATAAACAGGTTGTTTGTTCAGTTTTGAGAGAGTGAATCTCTTTCAAACTAGGATAGTTTGTTCCTTGAAAACTAAATAAGAGCAAAACAAGACATCAAAACGTTTTAACGCGTCAAACTTAGTTAAGTGAATAAGGGCGCACGGTGGATGCCTTGGCACTAGGAGCCGAAGAAGGACGGGACTAACGCCGATATGCCTCGGGGAGCTGTAAGTAAGCATTGATCCGAGGATTTCCGAATGGGGAAACCCACTGTTCGTAATGGAGCAGTACGTTCATCTGAATACATAGGATGATCGAGGCAGACCCGGGGAACTGAAACATCTAAGTACCCGGAGGAAGAGAAAGCAAATGCGATTTCCCAAGTAGCGGCGAGCGAAACGGAAACAGCCCAAACCAGAAGGCTTGCCTTCTGGGGTTGTAGGACACTCTATACGGAGTTACAAAGGAACGGGATAGACGAAGCGGTCTGGAAAGGCCCGCCATAGAAGGTAACAGCCCTGTAATCGAAATTTCGTTCTCTCCAGAGTGGATCCTGAGTACGGCGGAACACGTGAAATTCCGTCGG
Organism: Aciduricibacillus chroicocephali; assembly: GCF_030762805.1. NCBI lineage: Bacteria > Bacillati > Bacillota > Bacilli > Caryophanales > Bacillaceae > Aciduricibacillus > Aciduricibacillus chroicocephali. The sequence continues at coordinate 81,798 of NZ_CP129113.1, forward strand.
AATCCGGGAGGACCATCTCCCAAGGCTAAATACTCCCTAGTGACCGATAGTGAACCAGTACCGTGAGGGAAAGGTGAAAAGCACCCCGGAAGGGGAGTGAAAGAGATCCTGAAACCGTGTGCCTACAAGTAGTCGAAGCCCGTTTATGGGTGACGGCGTACCTTTTGTAGAATGGACCGGCGAGTTACGTTTGCATGCAAGGTTAAGCAGAAGATGCGGAGCCGCAGCGAAAGCGAGTCTGAATAGGGCGATTTGAGTATGCAGGCGTAGACCCGAAACCGTGTGATCTACCCATGTCCAGGGTGAAGGTCAGGTAACACTGACTGGAGGCCCGAACCCACGTATGTTGAAAAATGCGGGGATGAGGTGTGGGTAGGGGTGAAATGCCAATCGAACACGGAGATAGCTGGTTCTCTCCGAAATAGCTTTAGGGCTAGCCTCAAAGATCGAGTACCGGAGGTAGAGCACTGATTGGACTAGGGGCCCTCACCGGGTTACCGAATTCAGTCAAACTCCGAATGCCGGATACTTAGCTTTGGGAGTCAGACTATGGGTGATAAGGTTCATAGTCGAAAGGGAAACAGCCCAGACCGCCAGCTAAGGTCCCAAAGTATACGTTAAGTGGAAAAGGATGTGGAGTTGCCCAGACAACCAGGATGTTGGCTTAGAAGCAGCCACCATTTAAAGAGTGCGTAATAGCTCACTGGTCGAGTGACTCTGCGCCGAAAATGTACCGGGGCTAAACGTATCACCGAAGCTGCGGATTGTCTTCGACAATGGTAGGAGAGCGTTCCAGTCGCTGTGAAGTCAGACCGTGAGGACTGGTGGAGCATCTGGAAGTGAGAATGCCGGTATGAGTAGCGAAAAAGAGTGAGAATCTCTTTCACCGAATGCCCAAGGTTTCCTGAGGAAGGCTCGTCCTCTCAGGGTTAGTCGGGGCCTAAGCCGAGGCCGAAAGGCGTAGGCGATGGACAACAGGTTGATATTCCTGTACCACCTCTTAGTCGTTATGAGCAATGGGGGGACGCAGTAGGATAGGGAATGCGCACTGATGGATATGTGCGCCCAAGCAGTTAGGGAGTCAGATAGGCAAATCCGTCTGGCAATCCTGAGCTGTGATGGGGAGGGAAATTTAGTACCGAAGTTCCCGGTTCCACACTGCCGAGAAAAGCCTCTAGCCAGATTAAAGGTGCCCGTACCGCAAACCGACACAGGTAGGCAGGTAGAGAATACTAAGGTGAGCGGGAGAACTCTCGTTAAGGAACTCGGCAAAATGACTCCGTAACTTCGGGAGAAGGAGTGCTTCTCTGCCGAGAAGCCGCAGTGAATTGGCCCAAGCGACTGTTTAGCAAAAACACAGGTCTCTGCGAAGCCGAAAGGCGAAGTATAGGGGCTGACACCTGCCCGGTGCTGGAAGGTTAAGGGGAAGTGTTAGCGCAAGCGAAGCACAGAACTGAAGCCCCAGTAAACGGCGGCCGTAACTATAACGGTCCTAAGGTAGCGAAATTCCTTGTCGGGTAAGTTCCGACCCGCACGAAAGGTGCAACGACTTGGGCACTGTCTCAACGAGAGACCCGGTGAAATTATACTATGCGTGAAGATGCGCATTACCCGCGACAGGACGGAAAGACCCCGTGGAGCTTTACTGTAGCCTGATATTGAATGTTTGTACAGCTTGTACAGGATAGGTGGGAGCCTGAGAAACGTGAGCGCCAGCTTGCGTGGAGGCATCCGTGGGATACCACCCTGGCTGTATGAACCTTCTAACCCAGGGCCGTGATCCGGTCCGGAGACAGTGTCAGGCGGGCAGTTTGACTGGGGCGGTCGCCTCCTAAAAGGTAACGGAGGCGCCCAAAGGTTCCCTCAGAATGGTTGGAAATCATTCGTAGAGTGCAAAGGCAGAAGGGAGCTTGACTGCGAGACCTACAAGTCGAGCAGGGACGAAAGTCGGGCTTAGTGATCCGGTGGTTCCGCATGGAAGGGCCATCGCTCAACGGATAAAAGCTACCCCGGGGATAACAGGCTTATCTCCCCCAAGAGTTCACATCGACGGGGAGGTTTGGCACCTCGATGTCGGCTCATCGCATCCTGGGGCTGTAGTCGGTCCCAAGGGTTGGGCTGTTCGCCCATTAAAGCGGTACGCGAGCTGGGTTCAGAACGTCGTGAGACAGTTCGGTCCCTATCCGTCGTGGGCGTTGGAAGTTTGAGAGGAGCTGTCCTTAGTACGAGAGGACCGGGATGGACACACCGCTGGTGTACCAGTTGTTCCGCCAGGAGCATAGCTGGGTAGCTACGTGTGGAAAGGATAAGTGCTGAAAGCATCTAAGCATGAAGCCCCCTCAAGATGAGACTTCCTCGCACTTTAAGTGAGTAAGATCCCTCAGAGACGATGAGGTTGATAGGTCCGAGGTGGAAGCGTGGTGACACGTGGAGCTGACGGATACTAATAGATCGAGTACTTAACTATCTTTAATTTGATTCTTGTCTAACGCTCTTATTTAGTTTTCAGGGTGCAAATATTCCTTGAAAAAAGGCTTGCATTCTCTATAGGAAATAGGATATAATAGTCTTCGTTCTTAAGAGAAGTATGTCTGGCAGTGATGGCGGGGAGGTCACACCTGTTCCCATACCGAACACAGCAGTTAAGTTCCCCAGCGCCGATGGTAGTTGAGGCTTTGCCTCTGCAAGAGTAGGACGCCGCCAGGCATGAACGCAAGTTCATTAAAAAGTGTATACATTCGGAGGATTAGCTCAGCTGGGAGAGCACCTGCCTTACAAGCAGGGGGTCGGCGGTTCGATCCCGTCATCCTCCACCATGTTAAGCCGGCCTAGCTCAATTGGTAGAGCAACTGACTTGTAATCAGTAGGTTGGGGGTTCAAGTCCTCTGGCCGGCACCACTTCGAGAGCCATTAGCTCAGTTGGTAGAGCATCTGACTTTTAATCAGAGGGTCGTAGGTTCGAATCCTACATGGCTCACCATCCTTGCGGGTGTGGTGGAATTGGCAGACACGCTAGACTTAGGATCTAGTGTCTTACGACGTGGGGGTTCAAGTCCCTCCACCCGCACCATTTTTAATAGGCGGAAGTAGTTCAGTGGTAGAACATCACCTTGCCAAGGTGGGGGTCGCGGGTTCGAATCCCGTCTTCCGCTCTATTGTATGCCGGGGTGGCGGAACTGGCAGACGCACAGGACTTAAAATCCTGCGGTAGGTATCTACCGTACCGGTTCGATTCCGGTCCTCGGCATTTGCGCCCGTAGCTCAATTGGATAGAGCGTCTGACTACGGATCAGAAGGTTAGGGGTTCGACTCCTCTCGGGCGCGCCATTTTAACGGGAAGTAGCTCAGCTTGGTAGAGCACATGGTTTGGGACCATGGGGTCGCAGGTTCAAATCCTGTCTTCCCGACCATGAAATACACATACTTTTAATGGGGCCTTAGCTCAGCTGGGAGAGCGCCTGCCTTGCACGCAGGAGGTCAGCGGTTCGATCCCGCTAGGCTCCACCATTTTTATTTTTTTCGCTCTTTGAAAACTGAACAAACAACCATTTATGTCAGTAAGAAACGGTATAACCGTTTAAGTTTTACTAGCTAAGACATCATCTTCGGATGATGTGAAACAAACTTTTTTGGAGAGTTTGATCTTGGCTCAGGACGAACGCTGGCGGCGTGCCTAATACATGCAAGTCGAGCGCGGGAAGCAGGCAGATCCCTTCGGGGTGATGCCTGTGGAACGAGCGGCGGACGGGTGAGTAACACGTGGGCAACCTGCCTGCAGGATCGGGATAACTCCGGGAAACCGGAGCTAATACCGGATAATACTTTCTTCTTCATGGAAGAAAGATGAAAGACGGTTTCGGCTGTCACCTGCAGATGGGCCCGCGGCGCATTAGCTAGTTGGTGAGGTAACGGCTCACCAAGGCAACGATGCGTAGCCGACCTGAGAGGGTGATCGGCCACACTGGGACTGAGACACGGCCCAGACTCCTACGGGAGGCAGCAGTAGGGAATCTTCCGCAATGGACGAAAGTCTGACGGAGCAACGCCGCGTGAGTGATGAAGGTTTTCGGATCGTAAAACTCTGTTGTAAGGGAAGAACAAGTACGATAGTAACTGATCGTACCTTGACGGTACCTTACCAGAAAGCCACGGCTAACTACGTGCCAGCAGCCGCGGTAATACGTAGGTGGCAAGCGTTGTCCGGAATTATTGGGCGTAAAGCGCGCGCAGGCGGTCCTTTAAGTCTGATGTGAAATCTTGCGGCTCAACCGTAAGCGGTCATTGGAAACTGGAGGACTTGAGTGCAGAAGAGGAGAGTGGAATTCCACGTGTAGCGGTGAAATGCGTAGAGATGTGGAGGAACACCAGTGGCGAAGGCGACTCTCTGGTCTGTAACTGACGCTGAGGCGCGAAAGCGTGGGGAGCGAACAGGATTAGATACCCTGGTAGTCCACGCCGTAAACGATGAGTGCTAGGTGTTAGGGGTTTCCGCCCCTTAGTGCTGAAGTTAACGCATTAAGCACTCCGCCTGGGGAGTACGGCCGCAAGGCTGAAACTCAAAAGAATTGACGGGGGCCCGCACAAGCGGTGGAGCATGTGGTTTAATTCGAAGCAACGCGAAGAACCTTACCAGGTCTTGACATCCTCTGACAACGGTAGAGATACCGCTTTCCCTTCGGGGACAGAGTGACAGGTGGTGCATGGTTGTCGTCAGCTCGTGTCGTGAGATGTTGGGTTAAGTCCCGCAACGAGCGCAACCCTTGATCTTAGTTGCCAGCATTAAGTTGGGCACTCTAAGGTGACTGCCGGTGACAAACCGGAGGAAGGTGGGGATGACGTCAAATCATCATGCCCCTTATGACCTGGGCTACACACGTGCTACAATGGATGGTACAAAGGGCAGCGAAGCCGCGAGGTGAAGCAAATCCCATAAAACCATTCCCAGTTCGGATTGTAGGCTGCAACTCGCCTACATGAAGCAGGAATCGCTAGTAATCGCGGATCAGCATGCCGCGGTGAATACGTTCCCGGGCCTTGTACACACCGCCCGTCACACCACGAGAGTCGGCAACACCCGAAGTCGGTGAGGCAACCCTTACGGGAGCCAGCCGCCGAAGGTGGGGCCAATGATTGGGGTGAAGTCGTAACAAGGTAGCCGTATCGGAAGGTGCGGCTGGATCACCTCCTTTCTAAGGATATGAAGTTCAAGCTTCTTCGGAAGTTGAATGGATTCGGAAGACATAAACAGGTTGTTTGTTCAGTTTTGAGAGAGTGAATCTCTTTCAAACTAGGATAGTTTGTTCCTTGAAAACTAAATAAGAGCAAAACAAGACATCAAAACGTTTTAACGCGTCAAACTTAGTTAAGTGAATAAGGGCGCACGGTGGATGCCTTGGCACTAGGAGCCGAAGAAGGACGGGACTAACGCCGATATGCCTCGGGGAGCTGTAAGTAAGCATTGATCCGAGGATTTCCGAATGGGGAAACCCACTGTTCGTAATGGAGCAGTACGTTCATCTGAATACATAGGATGATCGAGGCAGACCCGGGGAACTGAAACATCTAAGTACCCGGAGGAAGAGAAAGCAAATGCGATTTCCCAAGTAGCGGCGAGCGAAACGGAAACAGCCCAAACCAGAAGGCTTGCCTTCTGGGGTTGTAGGACACTCTATACGGAGTTACAAAGGAACGGGATAGACGAAG
>NZ_CP129113.1:90000-92500 GCF_030762805.1 Aciduricibacillus chroicocephali
GATAGGTCCGAGGTGGAAGCGTGGTGACACGTGGAGCTGACGGATACTAATAGATCGAGTACTTAACTATCTTTAATTTGATTCTTGTCTAACGCTCTTATTTAGTTTTCAGGGTGCAAATATTCCTTGAAAAAAGGCTTGCATTCTCTATAGGAAATAGGATATAATAGTCTTCGTTCTTAAGAGAAGTATGTCTGGCAGTGATGGCGGGGAGGTCACACCTGTTCCCATACCGAACACAGCAGTTAAGTTCCCCAGCGCCGATGGTAGTTGAGGCTTTGCCTCTGCAAGAGTAGGACGCCGCCAGGCATGAACGCAAGTTCATTAAAAAGTGTATACATTCGGAGGATTAGCTCAGCTGGGAGAGCACCTGCCTTACAAGCAGGGGGTCGGCGGTTCGATCCCGTCATCCTCCACCATGTTAAGCCGGCCTAGCTCAATTGGTAGAGCAACTGACTTGTAATCAGTAGGTTGGGGGTTCAAGTCCTCTGGCCGGCACCACTTCGAGAGCCATTAGCTCAGTTGGTAGAGCATCTGACTTTTAATCAGAGGGTCGTAGGTTCGAATCCTACATGGCTCACCATCCTTGCGGGTGTGGTGGAATTGGCAGACACGCTAGACTTAGGATCTAGTGTCTTACGACGTGGGGGTTCAAGTCCCTCCACCCGCACCATTTTTAATAGGCGGAAGTAGTTCAGTGGTAGAACATCACCTTGCCAAGGTGGGGGTCGCGGGTTCGAATCCCGTCTTCCGCTCTATTGTATGCCGGGGTGGCGGAACTGGCAGACGCACAGGACTTAAAATCCTGCGGTAGGTATCTACCGTACCGGTTCGATTCCGGTCCTCGGCATTTGCGCCCGTAGCTCAATTGGATAGAGCGTCTGACTACGGATCAGAAGGTTAGGGGTTCGACTCCTCTCGGGCGCGCCATTTTAACGGGAAGTAGCTCAGCTTGGTAGAGCACATGGTTTGGGACCATGGGGTCGCAGGTTCAAATCCTGTCTTCCCGACCATGAAATACACATACTTTTAATGGGGCCTTAGCTCAGCTGGGAGAGCGCCTGCCTTGCACGCAGGAGGTCAGCGGTTCGATCCCGCTAGGCTCCACCATTTTTATTTTTTTCGCTCTTTGAAAACTGAACAAACAACCATTTATGTCAGTAAGAAACGGTATAACCGTTTAAGTTTTACTAGCTAAGACATCATCTTCGGATGATGTGAAACAAACTTTTTTGGAGAGTTTGATCTTGGCTCAGGACGAACGCTGGCGGCGTGCCTAATACATGCAAGTCGAGCGCGGGAAGCAGGCAGATCCCTTCGGGGTGATGCCTGTGGAACGAGCGGCGGACGGGTGAGTAACACGTGGGCAACCTGCCTGCAGGATCGGGATAACTCCGGGAAACCGGAGCTAATACCGGATAATACTTTCTTCTTCATGGAAGAAAGATGAAAGACGGTTTCGGCTGTCACCTGCAGATGGGCCCGCGGCGCATTAGCTAGTTGGTGAGGTAACGGCTCACCAAGGCAACGATGCGTAGCCGACCTGAGAGGGTGATCGGCCACACTGGGACTGAGACACGGCCCAGACTCCTACGGGAGGCAGCAGTAGGGAATCTTCCGCAATGGACGAAAGTCTGACGGAGCAACGCCGCGTGAGTGATGAAGGTTTTCGGATCGTAAAACTCTGTTGTAAGGGAAGAACAAGTACGATAGTAACTGATCGTACCTTGACGGTACCTTACCAGAAAGCCACGGCTAACTACGTGCCAGCAGCCGCGGTAATACGTAGGTGGCAAGCGTTGTCCGGAATTATTGGGCGTAAAGCGCGCGCAGGCGGTCCTTTAAGTCTGATGTGAAATCTTGCGGCTCAACCGTAAGCGGTCATTGGAAACTGGAGGACTTGAGTGCAGAAGAGGAGAGTGGAATTCCACGTGTAGCGGTGAAATGCGTAGAGATGTGGAGGAACACCAGTGGCGAAGGCGACTCTCTGGTCTGTAACTGACGCTGAGGCGCGAAAGCGTGGGGAGCGAACAGGATTAGATACCCTGGTAGTCCACGCCGTAAACGATGAGTGCTAGGTGTTAGGGGTTTCCGCCCCTTAGTGCTGAAGTTAACGCATTAAGCACTCCGCCTGGGGAGTACGGCCGCAAGGCTGAAACTCAAAAGAATTGACGGGGGCCCGCACAAGCGGTGGAGCATGTGGTTTAATTCGAAGCAACGCGAAGAACCTTACCAGGTCTTGACATCCTCTGACAACGGTAGAGATACCGCTTTCCCTTCGGGGACAGAGTGACAGGTGGTGCATGGTTGTCGTCAGCTCGTGTCGTGAGATGTTGGGTTAAGTCCCGCAACGAGCGCAACCCTTGATCTTAGTTGCCAGCATTAAGTTGGGCACTCTAAGGTGACTGCCGGTGACAAACCGGAGGAAGGTGGGGATGACGTCAAATCATCATGCCCCTTATGACCTGGGCTACACACGTGCTACAATGGATGGTACAAA
>NZ_CP129113.1:97500-160000 GCF_030762805.1 Aciduricibacillus chroicocephali
AGCATGAAGATCAAGCAGCCCTTATTGATGATGTCATTGGGATGATCGGGGATAGTGTAAGCCAACAGGCAGCAGTAGACGTCCTTGAAAGATTGGCTGAGGAAGAAGTCATTTCTCCTCGGGAGGCCAGAATCATGCTAAGTGCAGTGGAACGTAATACATTATCATTCCAGTTGCCATTACGTGATGAAGTTCGTGCAAGGATTCTTAAGGCAATGCTTTCAGCTTTAAAGTATATGAATGAGTCATAAAGGGGGATGGGTGATGGAGTGTCAAGATTGTCATGAACGTGATGCTACCCTCCACTTTGCACAATCTGTAAATGGACAGAAAAAAGAAGTGCATCTTTGTGAACAATGCGCCAAGGAAAGAGGGTACTTGTCCGGGCAAGAAGATGGCTATTCATTGCAGGACCTTTTGTTTGGTCTGTTTAATATGGAACCGGCATCTCAGAAGACAGAGCCGGTAAGTCAAAAGGAACCGACAAGATGCCCGAAATGCGGTATGAGCTTTACGGAATTTAAAAGGATTGGTAAGTTCGGCTGTGCTGAATGCTACTACACCTTCTCTGACAAGCTAGACCCAGTATTCCGGCGCGTACATAGTGGTAATATTCGTCATCAAGGTAAAATTCCAAAACGCAAGGGTGGATCTCTGCATATTAAAAAGCAGATACTCGGTTTAAGAAGCGAGCTTCAGCATTTAATTGAACAAGAGAACTTTGAGGAAGCCGCCGAGGTTCGTGATGAAATTCGCGCACTGGAAAGGAAGCAGACTGAACATCGGGAAGCAGGTGATGAAAGATGAGCCTGAATCATTTTATTGATGAAGCGTTGAGCCCGTGGATGAGAGAAGAAGGCCCGGACAGCGATATCGTCATGAGTAGCCGAATCAGACTGGCACGCAACTTCAGTGATGTTGTTTTTCCAATCATTGCAGATGAGCGTGAATTGCGGCGAGTGACAGATTTCATAGGAAATGAATTTGCTGACAAGTCCTTCAAAGAATATGAGAATTTCGAATATGTGCAGATGGCTAATTTGTCCACCATTGAAAAAAGGATGCTTATCGAGAAACATTTAATCAGTCCAGTGCTTTTGAAACGCACAGGTACATCAGCAATGCTGATTTCTGAGAATGAACAAGTATCCATCATGGTAAATGAAGAAGATCATATTCGACTGCAGCTTTATCTTCCAGGTTTTCAACTAGAGGAAACATTGAACCGAGCCTTTGAGCTTGATGATTGGTTGGAGCAAAAGATTGACTATGCATATGATGAAAAATGGGGCTATCTATCAAGCTGCCCAACGAATGCTGGTACTGGAATGAGAGCTTCTGTCATGATGCATTTGCCGGGTCTTGTTATTACGAGGCAGGTTAATCGCCTTATTCCCGCAATTAACCAACTTGGCCTTGTTGTCCGTGGCTTGTATGGTGAGGGAAGTGAAGCAAGAGGGAACATATTCCAGATATCCAATCAGATTACGATGGGCAAGTCGGAAGCAGATATTGTTTCAGATCTCGAGAGCATCGTCCGGCAATTGATAGACCATGAAAGAAAAGCTCGAAAGCATCTGCAGGAACAATCAGGTATGCGGCTTGAGGACAGAATATTCAGATCATACGGGGTGCTTCAGCATAGCCGGATTCTTGATTCCAAGGAGGCTGCAAAATGCCTCTCAAATGTTCGACTAGGAATTGATTTGGGAATAATCAAGGAGATTTCCGGTCAAATATTGAATGAGTTAATGATCCTTACTCAACCAGGTTTCTTGCAGCATTATGCAGATGGCGTTCTTGCTGCAGAGGATCGGGATGTATTGCGGGCAACGCTTGTGCGTGAGCGCTTGTTAATGGAGAATTGAACTGGAGGAATGCGATATGATGTTTGGACGTTTTACGGAAAGAGCTCAAAAAGTACTGGCACTTTCTCAGGAAGAGGCTGTCAGGCTCGGCCATAATAATATCGGGACAGAACATATTCTGCTCGGACTGATCCGCGAGGGTGAGGGAATAGCAGCTAAAGCATTGCAGTCACTCGGACTCGAGGCAGAGAAGATTCAGGAAGAAGTAGAAGAGCTGATTGGCACTGGTCAGCAGTCAATGCAGACAATCCATTACACACCGAGGGCAAAAAAGGTCGTTGAGCTTTCACAGGATGAAGCTCGCAAGCTTGGCCATTCTTATGTCGGGACAGAACATATTCTGCTTGGGTTGATTCGCGAAGGTGAGGGTGTAGCAGCTCGTGTGCTGAACAATCTTGGAGTAAGCTTGAACAAAGCACGCCAACAAGTTTTGCAGCTTCTTGGCAGCAATGAATCACAAGCTGGAAGACAAGGGCGCAATCAGGCAGCTACAGCAAGCACACCAACCCTAGATTCTTTGGCGAAGGACCTTACTGCAAGCGCACGTGACGGCAAGGTCGATCCGGTTATTGGCCGTGACAAGGAAATAGAGCGTGTCATTCAGGTGCTCAGCCGCCGTACGAAGAATAATCCTGTACTTATTGGAGAACCAGGTGTTGGTAAAACAGCTGTTGCTGAAGGTCTCGCTCAGCAGATCGTCGATAATGAAGTTCCTGAAACGCTTCGTGATAAGCGTGTCATGACACTCGATATGGGTACTGTTGTAGCTGGAACTAAATATCGCGGTGAATTTGAAGATCGTCTCAAGAAAGTGATGGAGGAGATTCGCCAGGCAGGCAATGTCATTCTGTTCATTGACGAATTGCATACATTAATTGGGGCTGGCGGAGCTGAAGGTGCTATTGATGCATCAAACATCTTGAAGCCTGCTCTATCACGAGGGGAAATTCAGTGTATCGGTGCGACTACATTAGAAGAGTACCGCAAATATATTGAAAAAGATGCAGCACTTGAACGTCGTTTCCAGCCAATTCAGGTTGATGAGCCAACAGTTGAGGAAACGATTCAGATTCTTAAAGGACTTCGTGATCGTTATGAGGCCCATCATCGTGTGAAAATTACAGACGAAGCAATTGAGGCGGCTGCGAACTTGTCAGAGCGTTATATAACTGAGCGCTTCCTTCCGGATAAAGCAATCGACCTGATTGATGAGGCTGGTTCTAAAGTACGGCTTAAGTCGTATACAATTCCACCAAACTTAAAGGAATTGGAGCAGAATCTAGATTCAGTTCGCAAGGAGAAGGACGCAGCTGTTCAGAGCCAGGAATTTGAAAAAGCTGCTTCATTGCGGGATTCTGAACAACGACTTCGTGAAGAACTTGAAGAAACAAAGAACGAATGGAAAGAAAAACAGGGCCAGGAAAATACAGAGGTCACTGTTGATGATATCGCAAGTGTCGTTTCTATCTGGACAGGAATTCCAGTTGCTAAGATGACAAAGGATGAAAGTGATCGTCTTCTCAGCATGGAGGAAACACTTCATAACCGTGTTATCGGGCAAGGTGAGGCAGTTACTGCAATTTCTAAAGCAATCCGAAGAGCGCGTGCGGGCCTTAAAGATCCAAAGCGACCAATTGGCTCGTTCATTTTCCTAGGTCCGACAGGGGTTGGGAAAACAGAGCTTGCGAGAGCTCTTGCCGAAGTTATGTTTGCTGATGAAGATGCCATGATTCGAGTTGATATGTCCGAGTATATGGAGAAGCACTCGACTTCGCGTCTTGTAGGTTCACCTCCTGGATATGTCGGTTATGAAGAGGGTGGCCAGCTTACAGAGAAAGTACGCCGCAAGCCATACTCTGTTGTGCTACTCGATGAGATTGAAAAAGCGCATCCAGAAGTATTTAACATCCTGCTCCAAGTACTTGAAGATGGTCGTCTGACGGATTCCAAGGGCCGTGTCGTAGACTTCCGTAATACAGTCATTATTATGACTTCCAATGTGGGAGCAAGTGAGCTGAAGCGGAATAAATTTGTCGGCTTTAATGTAGGAGACGAAGCGCAAGATCACAAGGATATGAAGTCTAAAGTGATGGGTGAGCTGAAGAAGACATTCCGTCCTGAATTCCTGAATCGTATCGACGAGATCATTGTGTTCCATTCACTTGAGAAGAAACATATGAAGGATATTGTGACATTGATGATCGACCAATTGCAGAAGCGTCTGCATGAGCAGGAAATCGACTTCACATTGACGGATAAAGCTATCGATAAGATTGTTGAAGATGGTTATGATCCTGACTATGGAGCTCGTCCGCTTCGTCGTTCTTTACAGAAGAACATCGAAGACCTGCTCTCCGAAGAGTTGCTGAAAGGATCTTTGAACAAAGGTGAAAAGGCAAAAATTGGACTGAGCAAAAAAGGTGAATTTACTGTACTCCCTTAAAAATTGGGAAAAGCCGGCAGATTTCGACACTGTCGGCTTTTCATATGTCTGCATATGGCGGATATTGAAAAAGGATTGTAATTTTTCGGCGGTGATTTTTCTATATAATGGATATATGGTGAAAGGGTGAAAAAAAGATTGGCCAAGCGTAAAACAAAGTTTGCATGTCAGGAATGTGGTTATGAATCTGCTAAATGGATGGGCAAATGTCCAGGGTGCGGTAAATGGAACACTTTTGTAGAAGAAGTAGAAATGACAGGAGCCTCTGCCAGTCGCCATACGTTTGGTTTTGGGCGTGATCAGTCCTTCAAAAGCAAACCTGAGAAAATTACGGCTATCGAGTCTGAGAAGGAACCTCGTGTCAAAACAGCCATGCCGGAATTCAACCGAGTCCTAGGTGGTGGTATTGTACCAGGTTCTCTTGTCTTGGTTGGGGGCGACCCGGGAATTGGCAAGTCCACACTTTTGCTTCAGATTTCTGCCCAGCTGGCAGATAAGGAGTTATCGGTTCTCTATATTTCTGGTGAGGAATCAGTAAGACAGACAAAATTGCGTGCAGATCGACTCGATATCGGCTCAGATCAGCTATATGTTCTGGCGGAAACGAATCTGTTTGATATTGCAAAACAAATTGAAGAGATCAAGCCGTCGTTCGTTGTAATTGATTCAATCCAGACAATTTTTAAAGAAGAAGTGACAAGTGCACCTGGTAGCGTATCTCAAGTCCGAGAGTGTACAGGTGAATTAATGAAAATCGCTAAGATGAATGGTATCCCAATTTTCATTGTCGGTCATGTTACAAAAGAAGGGTCTATTGCCGGACCGCGTATATTGGAACATATGGTGGATGCTGTACTTTACTTTGAAGGAGAAAGACATCACACTTACAGGATCCTCCGAAGCGTTAAAAACCGTTTTGGCAGTACGAACGAGATGGGAATCTTTGAGATGAAGGAAGAGGGTTTGAGAGAAGTGCTCAACCCGTCAGAGATTTTCCTGGAGGAGCGTTCTCAAGGAGCGGCAGGATCAACAATTGTTGCATCCATGGAAGGTACACGGCCTGTACTTGTCGAGATTCAGGCATTGATTTCGCCGACAAGCTTTGGAAACCCACGCCGAATGGCCACTGGGGTGGATCATAACCGAGTACCGCTGCTGATGGCTGTGCTTGAGAAACGTGTAGGGCTCATGCTGCAAAATCAGGATGCATATATTAAAGTAGCGGGCGGTGTAAAGCTTGATGAACCAGCAATAGACCTTGCCATAGCAGTTGCGATTGCTTCAAGCTTCCGAGATCAGCCAACAGAGCCACAGGATATTTTCATTGGCGAGGTTGGATTAACAGGAGAAATCCGCCGTGTCTCAAGAATTGAGCAACGAGTCCAGGAAGCGGCGAAACTTGGATTCAAACGTGTAATTTGCCCTGCGAAGAACCTGGAGGGCTGGACAGTACCGAACAATTTACAAGTAGTCGGGGTGAACTCTGTCCGTGAAGCTCTCGACGTTGGGCTTGGCAAGTAAAGTTGGGCAATAAAGAAGGGATTTTGTCCGAAATAAGGCAGTTTTGTAAAATCCAAGTAACTTAAATGGGATTGGCCTGTTTAAAATTGACTGGGAAAAATCGCTATGTTATGTTTTAGTGGATAAACTTTAAAAATAACAGATTAGTGTTTAATCATAAAGGGAATTATATATATGCTGGGAGGTGACGATTATGCTAAAAAAGATAGTACACTTGTTCTTTATTGTGCTTGGCGGGATGATGGGTTACTTATATCTCCCTGCTGTAGCGACACTTGCCGGACTCGGTGATTCACGTATTGCGACTTCTTCAATCTTTGGATGCATTGTCGGCGCTATTATTCTTTTTCTTCTCTCTTATTTTGTTGCGGACTATTTGGTCGATTTCTTCAAATGGGTGGAAGACGGACTTATTCGAATTCCGGCTGCGGATCTTTTCTTTGGGACGATCGGTCTCATCCTAGGCCTTGTCGTTGCTTTTCTAATCACGATTCCGCTTCAGGAAATCAAGTTTCGTATATTTTCTCAAGTACTGCCAATCTTTATTACCATTTTGGCAGGGTATATGGGCTTCCAGGTCGGGTTCCGGAGACGTGATGAGTTTACGAATCTGCTGAATCGAAAAGAAAGAAGACGGACGAAAGAAGAACATCAAGAAGAACAGAGGGAAATGGCAGGTGCTCAGCCTAAGCCTAAAATTCTTGATACGAGTGTCATCATTGACGGGCGTATCGCGGATATCTGTCAGACGAGTTTCCTTGAAGGGACGATTGTAATTCCTCAATTCGTGCTTGGTGAACTGCAGCATATTGCGGATTCATCCGATGCATTGAAGAGAAATCGGGGACGCAGAGGCCTCGATATTCTGAATCGTATCCAAAAAGAGCTGCCGATTCATGTTGAAATCTACGAAGGCGATTTTGAGGAAATTGCTGAAGTGGACAGTAAGCTTATTAAGCTGGCAAAAGTTATGGATGGTATCGTTGTTACAAATGACTTCAATCTGAATAAGGTTTGTGACTTCCAGGGTGTACCTGTATTGAACATTAATGATTTAGCCAATGCAGTTAAGCCTGTCGTGCTTCCTGGAGAACAGTTAGAAGTTCAGGTCATCAAAGATGGCAAGGAACACAATCAGGGTGTTGCCTATCTTGACGATGGTACGATGATTGTCGTGGAAGAAGGTAAAGAGTATATCGGTAAAACAATCAAAGTGTTGATTACAAGCGTACTGCAGACTTCTGCCGGCCGGATGATCTTCGCCAAGCCGAAATTACTTGAAAAAGCCCAGTAAATTCGGTATAACTTAATAGGATAAACAAAAAGTGATAACATAGATGTGTTATCACTTTTTATTTCTGGTTATGAACGGTTCAGCACATTTATTCAGGTAATTCTGCTCATTAAGAGAGGGGCATGGAAATGACAAACGAAGTACGAGTGCGCTATGCACCAAGTCCAACAGGACATTTGCATATCGGTAACGCACGCACAGCATTGTTCAATTATTTGTATGCAAGACATTTCGGAGGCAAAATGGTTCTTCGTATTGAAGATACAGACCAGAAGCGTAACGTGGAAGGCGGCGAGGAAAGCCAGCTGCATTTCTTGAAATGGCTCGGCGTGGAATGGGATGAAGGTGCTGACTTGGGCGGTGACTATGGTCCATATCGCCAAATGGAGAGATTAGACCTTTACAAGAAATATACGGACGAGCTTCTTGAACGTGGGCTCGCCTACAAGTGTTACATGACAGAAGAGGAACTGGAAGCGGAACGTGAAGAACAGCGAGCTAATGGTCAGGTACCAAAGTATTCTGGGAAGCATCGTAATTTGACAGCAGAACAGATTGCTGAGTTTGAAGCTGAAGGCCGTAAGCCATCTATCCGTTTCCGCGTACCGGAAGGCGTTACTTATACGTTTAACGACCTTGTACGCGACAATATTACATTTGAATCAAGTGACTTCGGTGACTGGGTAATTGTGAAAAAAGACGGCATTCCGACTTATAACTTTGCAGTTGCAATTGACGACCACCTAATGAAAATCAGCCATGTGCTTCGTGGTGAAGAGCATATTTCCAATACGCCAAAGCAGATGATGATCTATAATGCATTCGGTTGGGAGCCTCCACAGTTCGGCCATATGACGCTAATTCTGAATGAAGACCGCAAGAAATTGAGTAAGCGTGATCAGCATATTGTCCAGTTCATTGAGCAGTACAAGGATCTTGGCTATTTGCCGGAGGCTCTCTTCAATTTCATTTCTCTTCTTGGCTGGTCTCCAGTTGGTGAGGAAGAGATCTTTAATCGTGAAACATTGATTGAGATTTTTGACCCAGCGAGACTTTCTACATCAGCGGCTATTTTTGATGCTCAGAAACTGAAGTGGATGAACAACGAATATATTAAAGCTTCCGATGTTAAAGATGTCATTGCATTGGCTATGCCATATCTAATTGAAGCAGGAAGACTCCCTGCCGATATGGATGATGAGCAGCGTACTTGGGCTGAGCGTGTAATTGCGCTCTATCGCGAACAACTTCGTTATGGAGCGGAGATAGTCGATCTCACAGAGTTGTTCTTTAAAACTGATATTGATTATGATGAAGAAGCTATGGAAATTCTAAACGAAGAACAAGTACCAGAAGTTCTTCAAGTATTTACAGATAAGCTGATTCACCTTGATGACTTTACAGGTGATGAGATTAAGGCACAAATCAAAGCAACTCAGAAGGAAACAGGTCATCGTGGCAAGAAGCTGTTCATGCCAATCCGTGTAGCAACTACTGGACAGGTACATGGCCCTGAGCTTCAGACAGCGATTGAGCTGCTTGGTAAAGAGGTTGTTCTTTCGCGCCTTGACCAGCTTCTGAAAAAACTTGAAGCCTAATATCACTGTCACTGCACAGTTGATATTTTGAAACATACATTGAATTAAATCCAATACATGAAAGCATTGACGAGGAGAAGTAGCGGGAATAGTGTACCCATTCAGAGAGAGCTGCATTTGCTGAGAGCGGCTTTGGGAGCACCCTGTGAAATGCACCTCTGAGTCTGTTGTGGAAATTCAGTACATGGCAGCGGAAGTTCCGGCCGTTATCCGGAATGGAGCAGGAGGGAAGGTTTGATAGTCCCTCAAGCAGAGTGGAACCGCGCTTCAGGCGTCTCTGTGCAATTCGTTGCACAGAGACGCCTTTTTTATATACAGTCTGTTCTCTTGGTCACGGAGGCAGGCAAAAGGGGGGAATGATCGGAATGAATATGTTCAGGCGGATGAAAGAAGACATGGATACCGTATTTCATCAGGATCCGGCAGCAAGGACTTATATTGAAGTATTCTTGACTTATTCAGGGTTGCATGCAATTTGGTCACATCGGGTTGCCCACTTTTTCTATAAGCGGAGATTCTATTTTATTGCTCGGGTAATTTCTCAAATAAATCGTTTCTTTACTGGAATAGAGATTCACCCTGGAGCAACGATTGGAAGGCGCTTCTTTATTGACCACGGTATGGGAGTTGTAATTGGGGAGACGTGTGAAATAGGAAATGATGTGACAATCTATCAAGGGGTGACGCTTGGCGGTACTGGTAAAGAGAAAGGTAAGCGCCATCCTACAATCAAGGATTATGCACTTATTGCAACTGGAGCCAAGGTTTTGGGTTCTATAACGGTAGGAGAAGCTTCTAAGGTGGGAGCGGGGTCTGTCGTTCTGAAAGATGTTCCTGATCATTCGACTGTTGTGGGTATTCCAGGCCGTGTTCGTGTACAAAATGGTAAAAGAATTGGGCCAAGTGATTTGGATCATCATAAGCTTCCGGATCCGATGGCTGATCGTTTAAATGAGCTGAAGCTGCAAATAGAGCGGATGCAGGGAGAATTGAATATGTTAAAAGAAAAAGAGGAGCGGAAAAAAGATGCCAATCCGAATTTATAATACACTGACAAGACAAAAGGAAGACTTCAAACCAATTGTGGATGGAAAGGTCAGCATGTACGTATGTGGACCGACTGTTTACAATTATATTCATATCGGGAATGCACGTCCGGCTATCGTTTTTGATACAGTGCGCCGATATCTTGAGTATAAAGGGTATGAAGTTGACTATGTACTCAACTTTACAGATGTTGATGACAAAATTATAAATCGCGCCAATGAGCTTGGTGAGTCAGTGACAGAACTGGCAAATCGCTATATTGATGCTTACCTTGAAGATGTGAAGGCTCTCGGCGTAAAAGAAGCTACTTATAATCCGCGTGTCACAAATACGATGCAGGAAATTATTGATTTTGTGGCTGGACTGATTGATAAGGGCTATGCTTACGCGGTTAATGGAGATGTATATTTCAAACCACGAGCTTTTGACGGGTATGGGAAACTGTCCCACCAGTCAATTGACGAACTTCGTTCTGGTGCACGTATCCAGGTAGGTGATATTAAAGAGGATCCGCTTGACTTTGCACTCTGGAAAGGAGCAAAGCCCGGCGAGATTGCCTGGGAAGCACCTTGGGGAAGCGGCCGTCCGGGTTGGCATATTGAATGCTCGGCAATGGCGAAGAAGTACCTTGGAGAAACGATCGATATTCATGCTGGAGGGCAGGATCTTGCCTTCCCGCATCATGAGAATGAGATTGCTCAGTCCGAGGCACTAAACGAGAAAACCTTCGCTAACTATTGGATGCATAATGGATACATCAACATTGATAATGAGAAGATGTCCAAGTCACTTGGCAACTTTGTGTTGGCAAGGGAGTTAATAGAGAAGTTCAATCCGGCAGTGATTCGCTTCTTCATGCTGAGTGTCCATTACCGGAATCCAATTAACTTCTCCGAAGAGTTGCTTGGTGCTGCAGCGAACGGTCTCGACAGAATCAAGACAGCATATTTCAATCTGGAACATCGCAAAGGTGCGAGCACTAATCTCCCAGAAGGCCAGAAAGAGTGGCAGGAGAAGCTGGCAATGTTTAAGTCCCGATTCGAAAAAGATATGGACGATGACTTTAATACAGCGAATGCGATTGCAGTTCTTTTCGATATTGCCAAAGAGGCGAATGTTTATTTGCAGGAGAGACAGACTTCTGTAGAGACGATTGAAGCATTCCAGAGTACGATCCAAAGTCTGCTAGATGTTCTGGGTATCGGTCTTGAAGGAGAAGCAGAACTACTTGATGAGGAAATTGATGCGTTGATTGAAGAGCGAACACAAGCACGCAAGGACCGCAACTTTGCACGTGCAGATGAAATCCGTGATAAACTTAAAGAGATGAATATTATATTGGAAGATACGCCACAAGGTGTGCGCTGGAAACGTGGCTGAATAAGCGATAAATTTGAATCATAGGCGGGACTGGTAAATGAGACCAGCCCGCATTTTTTAAAGATCATTAGAAGTTTAAAAAAGGAGATTAAATCATGGAACAGGAAATCATCATTGGCAGAAATGCTGTAACGGAAGCTTTACGATCTGGTCATTCTGTTAACAAAGTACTCATTTCCTCAGGGCTCAATCCGAATACGCAGTCACAGATTAGCAAGCTGGCTAAGCAGGCAGGAACTATCATCCAGCAAGTACCAAAAAATAAACTGGATCAGATTTCGAGTGGGAACCATCAGGGGATCATAGCCTATGCCGCAGCTTATGCATATGCAGAAGTGGAAGATCTTTTCAAAGCAGCAGAGCAGAAAGGCGAGGAGCCATTCTTTATTATTCTTGATGAACTTGAAGATCCCCATAACCTCGGTTCAATTTTGCGAACAGCAGACTCTGTTGGGGCGCACGGGGTTATCATTCCAAAACGTCGTTCGGTCGGTTTGACGGCAACTGTGGCTAAGACGGCTGCCGGTGCCCTTGAACATGTACCTGTAGCTCGTGTAACAAATATGGCTAGAGTCATTGATCAATTGAAGGAGCGGAACGTATGGGTTGTCGGAACAGATGCGGACGGGAAGGAAGACTATCGCCAGCTTGACGGCACTTTGCCAATTGCGCTTGTCATTGGTAATGAGGGAAAAGGCATGTCAGCTCTTGTGCGGAAGAAGTGTGACTGGCATGTTAGGTTGCCGATGATAGGGCATGTGTCATCGCTTAATGCATCTGTTGCCTGCAGTCTATTGCTTTATGAAGTATTTCGCAGCAGGCATCCGCTTGGTGAGTAGAGATGAACATACTCGTAGTGGATGGCTACAACATGATCGGTGCCTGGTCGGAACTGCAACAGCTTAAGGACAAGGAGCTTGCAAAAGCGCGTGATCTGCTCATTGATTGGATGGCGGATTACCAGGCATACTCCGGTTCCAGAGTGATTGTTGTTTTCGATGCATATGAAGTGAGAGGGCTGCAGACGAACTTAAAGACTTATGATGTCGAGATTATTTTTACAAAGGAGCGAGAGACGGCGGATGAATGTATCGAGCGTCTTGTCAAATCGCTGAAAAACGTCAAAAACCAAGTATATGTGGCAACTTCCGATTTTGCGGAGCAACGGACAATCTTTGGACAAGGGGCCCTTCGCAAGTCTGCAAGAGAACTCTATATTGAGTTGAAGAATATTGAGAGAGAGATCGCAATAGAAATAGAAGAGTACTCTGCCGGGAAGTTTCAGCCCAAAATCCCTCTCGATCCCAAAGTGAGAAAAGCATTTGAAAAGATGCGCAGAGGTATGAAATATTAATTTTTTTTAATAGGCAGAATGCGACAGAATGTGTCATTGACCGGTTGGAAGCGCTTACTGTATAATATTTACTTATAACGGTGATCAGCAGGGCGGGGGGTCTTATACGGTGATAGCTAAAGAAATGGTAATTGCAACAAAGAGTAAAAATGCAATGATTGATGATGAACTTCTGCAGCGTATCCGGCTTGGTAACAGTCAGGCGGTCGACTTGCTCATTCATAAGTACAAAAACTTTGTGCGGGCAAAAGCTCAGACTTACTTCTTGATCGGGGCTGACCGTGAGGATATAATCCAGGAAGGCATGATTGGATTGTATAAAGCAATCAGGGACTTTGATGGAGACAAGCTCACGTCGTTCAAGGCATTTGCCGAACTGTGCATTACTAGGCAGATCATTACAGCGATCAAGACAGCAACTAGGCAAAAGCATATGCCTCTTAACTCCTACATATCTCTTGATAAACCGATTTTTGATGAAGAATCCGAGCGCACTCTGTTTGATGTGATAGAGGAATCAACCGCAGTCAACCCGGAAGAGCTGCTTGTGAGCAGAGAGCGGTTTGGTGATATGGAAATTAAGCTTTCTTCAGTGCTAAGCAGTTTGGAGAAACAAGTTCTTCATCTTTATCTGGACGGCTGTACATACCAGGAGATTTCCGAGAAATTAAATCGCCACATCAAGTCAATTGACAATGCTCTTCAGCGTGTAAAACGAAAACTTGAACAGCTCATGGAGACAAGCGAAATGCAACATTGAGCGGTAAAGGGGTACTTCCGGATATTGACAGGGTTTGGACAACCTGCTACATTTGTAGAAGCATATAAACCCGAATTGCGGGGTGAAACGGTGAATGTAAAGATTGTTTTGAGCTGTGCCGAGTGCAGCAGCCGCAATTATACAACGACGAAGAACAAAGCCGGAAATCCGGAACGTATGGAAGTCCGGAAGTTTTGCAAAGCATGCGGCAAGCATACTATGCACCGGGAAACGAAATAATCTCGTGCACATCACATGCTATGCAAAGTATGGGGGTACAAAGATGAAAATCTTCAAATTCTTTAGGAATGTCTCTCGGGAGATGTCCAAGGTCAGCTGGCCCAAAGGACGGGAATTATTCAATTACACTGTGACTGTCATTGCGACAGTGTTGTTTTTTGCCGTATTCTTCGGCCTTGTCGATTTCGGCATTTCCGAAGCATTGAACACATTCTTTGAATAATCTTCCTTGCATTATGCTATAATGTATTCGAATTGAATAGATTTCTTATAAAAAACCCGGTATTGACGGGTTTTTTAATATGCTTTTTTATTGCTGGTTATTATTGCTGTTTTTGATGAACGGATTCATTAAGTAGATTTGCTTGCGGATGAAATTTTTCTCCGCCAGTCATTATTTAGACAATGGTCAGAGGGAGGGAAAAGGACAAGCGAATTGTCCTGTTTTTATGGAGAAAAACTGGTATGTCATTCATACGTATTCCGGATACGAGAACAAAGTGCGCACGAACCTTGAACGTCGCGTCGAGTCAATGGGGATGCAAGATAAGATTTTTCGTGTGATTGTCCCGGAAGACGAAGAAACTGAAATCAAGGACGGAAAGAAGAAAGTTACAAAGAAGAAATTCTTCCCGGGTTATGTTTTGGCGGAAATGATCATGACGGACGATTCATGGTATGTTGTACGTAATACACCTGGTGTAACAGGATTCGTTGGTTCCAGCGGTCAGGGTGCCAAGCCGACACCGCTTTTGCCAGGTGAGGCAGAAACTGTTCTAAAACGAATGGGCGTAACTGACAAACCTGTTCAAAGTGATTATGAACTAAATGAAACAGTACGTGTCATGGAAGGTCCATTCGCGAACTTCGAAGGAACAATTGAACATATTGATATCGATAAAGCGAAGCTTAAAGTACATGTCAATATGTTCGGTCGTGAAACACCGGTTGAACTTGATTTCAACCAAGTTGAAAAATTATAGAGTTTTTCAAAGGCTGGTTGCATTATATCAATATGTATGCTAAAATTTTTATGTTATTCATGTCCTATATGATTTTGAGACAAGGACAACGATGAGTGGGAGGGGACAATCCCCAATTACCACATCACGGACTTTAAGGAGGTGTGTCTCGTGGCTAAAAACGTAATCAAGGTTGTTAAATTGCAAATTCCTGCAGGTAAAGCCAACCCGGCACCACCAGTTGGACCGGCATTGGGTCAAGCAGGTGTTAACATCATGGGATTCTGTAAGGAGTTCAACGCACGCACGCAAGATCAGGCGGGCTTGATCATTCCGGTTGAAATTTCTGTATTTGAAGACAGATCTTTCACATTCATCACTAAGACTCCGCCAGCTGCAGTTCTTCTTAAGAAAGCGGCAGGAATCGAAACAGCTTCAGGCGAACCAAACCGCAATAAAGTTGCCACTGTCAAGCGTGACAAGGTAAGAGAAATTGCTGAAACAAAAATGCCTGACTTGAACGCTGCTAGTGTTGAAGCAGCAATGCTAATGGTTGAAGGTACTGCACGCAGCATGGGTATTGTGATCGAAGACTGATCACCCATTATCATAGCAGGTTGCGATTTTGGTCTCCATTCTCGCAACCTTTTTTATGAATTGCATGTCATCCCGATTGAAAATAATCCGCGCATGGTTCTCCATGGCGGCTGATCGCCTCAGGCATCTGATGAGTGTGTGATGTACACGCTTGTTCAAGTGGGAGGGTAAACCCGCACGACCACATACGAGGAGGAAATATAAATGGCAAAAAGAGGTAAGAAGTATCAAGAAGCTTCCAAGCTGATTGATCGCACTAAATCATATGATGTAAACGAAGCAATTGAATTGGTCAAGAAGACAGCTAAAGCAAACTTCGACGAAACTGTAGAAGTAGCTTTCCGTCTTGGAATTGACCCTAAGAAAGCTGACCAGCAAATCCGTGGCGCAATGGTATTGCCACACGGTACTGGTAAAACACAAAGCGTCCTAGTTTTCGCTAAAGGCGAAAAAGCGAAGGAAGCTGAAGCAGCAGGTGCTGACTATGTTGGAGATTCAGACATGATCAACAAAATCAACCAAGGCTGGTTCGATTTTGATGTAATCGTTGCAACTCCTGACATGATGGCTGAAGTTGGTAAGCTTGGCCGTGTCTTGGGACCAAAAGGCCTTATGCCAAACCCTAAGACTGGAACAGTTACTTTCGAAGTTGAAAAGGCTGTTAATGAAATCAAGGCTGGTAAAGTTGAATACCGCGTTGATAAGTCTTCTAACGTACATGTTCCAATCGGAAAGATCTCTTTCGAAGACAACAAGCTTGCTGAGAACTTGCTTGCGATCGTCGACACAGTGATCAAAGCTAAACCACAGTCTGCTAAAGGCACATACATCAAGAACGTAGCCATCGCTTCAACAATGGGCCCTGGCGTAAAAGTTGACGTATCTGGTCGCTAATTGACTGTTGACACAGCTTTGCATATGGGATATAATCATATGCGTTGCATAAATTAAATACGTTGTACCGTAGACAGCAGGTGCCTGGTTAACCAGGCTTAATTTCCTGCCGAGGTGTTGATAACATATATCGCCGGCCACGCCTGGCTGGTATTTGTGATTAAGCCTCCTCATGTCTATGTGGAGGCTTTTTCTTGAGATTCCGAACGGTATGATGAATCTAACAGGAGGTGCAGGAATGTCCAGTGTACTCGAAACAAAAAAAGCACTAGTACAAGAAATCGCTGACAAGTTCCGCGCGAGCCAGTCTACAGTAGTTGTAGATTATCGTGGACTTGATGTAGGCAAAGTTACACAGTTGCGTAAAAATCTTCGTGAAGCCGGCGTTGAGTTCCATGTTTACAAGAACACAATGACTCGTCGTGCTGCTGAAGCTGCGGAACTTGGCGAACTTTCCGAACATTTGGTGGGACCGACAGCTATTGCTTTCAGCAATGACGATGTCATCGCTCCAGCGAAAGTATTGAGCGCATTTGCTAAAGAAAACGAAGCTCTTGAAATTAAAGGCGGCGTAATTGAAGGCAAAGTCGTTACAATCGATCAAATCAATGAACTTGCAAGCCTTCCAAACTACGAGGGTATGGTTTCTATGTTGCTTAGCGTATTGCAGGCACCAGTACGAAACTTTGCTTATGCTGTTAAGGCAGTCGGCGAACAGAAGGAAGAGCAAGGCGCATAATTACTGCTTAAAAGCAGAAGCCATTTAAATTTGGCTTATTACAATTTTAAAATACAGGAGGAAACAAATCATGACGAAAGAACAAATCATCGACGCGATTAAAGAAATGTCCGTTTTGGACTTGAACGACCTTGTTAAAGCAATTGAGGAAGAATTCGGCGTAACAGCTGCTGCTCCAGTTGCAGTTGCAGGCGCTGCTGGTGGAGATGCAGGCGCTGAAAAGACTGAGTTTGACGTAGTTCTTTCTGACGCAGGTGCTTCTAAGATCAAAGTTGTTAAAGCTGTTCGCGAAATCACTGGTCTTGGTCTTAAAGACGCAAAAGACCTCGTTGATAACGCTCCAAAAGCAATCAAAGAAGGCGTTTCTAAAGAAGAAGCTGAAGAAGTTAAGTCTAAGCTTGAAGAAGCAGGCGCTTCTGTAGAAGTTAAGTAATTTCAATATATAAATCGAAAGCTCGTCGTTTTCATAGCGACGGGCTTTCATTCTCATTAACAACTATCTTCCTTTTTTATAAATTCAGAAAAGCAGGTGCCTGAATGTCCGAGCATTACTTTTCAAAAAATCCCCATTCCAAAAGTTCACCAAAAAACTGGCACTACAATTTGAGGGGCCGTGATTTCCGTTTTGCCAGTGATGCTGGCGTGTTCTCTAGAGATACGGTAGATTTCGGTTCACGTCTTCTGATTGAATCATTCACTTTACCTCAAGTGTCAGGTGAGTTGCTAGATCTCGGTTGTGGCTACGGCCCAGTAGGGATAGCGCTTGGAGGAGCATATCCTGAGAGGCAAATTGTCATGTCGGACATTAATGAGCGGGCAGTAGAACTGGCTCGTCAAAATGCTGCTGACAATGGTATTGAAAACGTCGAGATCTTGCAAAGCGATGGTTTTTCAAATTTGAAAGAGCGTTCATTTGCAGCAATTCTTCTCAATCCACCTATCCGAGCAGGGAAATCAGTTATTCATAGTATGTTTGAGTACGCTGCTAAAGCAATTATTGAAGGCGGCGAGTTCTGGATTGTAATTCAGAAAAAACAAGGAGCTCCTTCTGCGAAAGAAAAGCTGGAAAGCCTTTTTGGGAAAGTTGAAACTGTAACAAAAGATAAAGGCTATATCATATTCAAATCTTCAAAAGTTTGACTCCTTATATCGTTTGTGGTAGTATATTAAAATGCTACTATAGACTTTTTATGTCAAGAACATTTTTCTCTCATTTTAGTGTATTTTTAGTACAACAGTGGGAGAGACTGTAGCAATACTGACATAATAGACCGGGATTCCGGTAGAGTTTCAATATTTTGAATAACTGAACCCGGAGGCGCTGCTGATTTTCTTGGTCACAATTGAGATAAGGTTTTCATTGGAAACCTTTTTTTAATTTCCTTCCAAGACAATGCGCGCCGCAGATTGCATGCATTCTGCCTACGGGTTGAATGCGTGAATGGGTAGGCTCCGCCAGCGGTTGTTTATCCAATTTTGCTGTGAACAATTACATATGTTCCGGCGATGAATCCAGAAATACGAGAAACATGGCATCAGCTCTGTGTTTTTCTATTATAATTTAAACATTTTTCACTTTATAATACGTTGAAAAATGCATGATTTGAGGGGTGAAGCAGTTGACAGGTCATCTAGTGCAATATGGTCGGCACCGCCAACGAAGAAGTTACGCACGCATCAGCGAAGTTTTGGAACTGCCAAATCTGATTGAAATTCAGACAGCTTCCTATGAGTGGTTCCTTGAAGAAGGATTGCGTGAAATGTTCCAGGATATTTCACCAATTGAGGACTTCGCAGGTAATTTGTCACTCGAATTTGTAGACTACAGTCTGGGAGAACCAAAGTATCCAGTAGACGAGTCGAAGTCGAGGGACGTAACATACAACGCGCCTCTGCGTGTGAAAGTTCGTCTTATTAATAATGAAACAGGCGAAGTGAAGGAACAGGAAGTCTTCATGGGTGATTTCCCGCTCATGACAGATACTGGTACGTTTGTGATCAATGGCGCCGAGCGCGTTATCGTTTCACAGCTCGTGCGATCCCCTAGCGTTTATTATAATGAGAAAATCGATAAAAACGGAAAGCGTGTCGTGGCGGCAACAGTTATCCCGAATCGGGGTGCTTGGCTTGAATTCGAAACAGACGCCAAAGATGTTGTGCACGTAAGAATCGACCGTACGCGCAAGTTGCCGATCACAGTTCTCCTCCGTGCACTTGGTTTCGGTACAGACCAGGAAATCATTGATTTGATTGGTGATAACGAATACCTGAAAAATACTTTGGAGAAGGACAGCACTGAAAATAGTGAAAAGGCGCTTCTTGAGATTTATGAGCGTTTGCGTCCGGGTGAACCGCCAACTGTTGAAAATGCAAAGAGCTTGCTCATCTCACGCTTCTTTGATCCGAAGCGATATGATTTGGCTCATGTTGGTCGCTATAAGATGAACAAGAAGCTTAATATTAAGAACCGTTTGTTCAACCAGGTTCTTGCAGAGACAATTGTAGACCCTGAAACAGGTGAAGTGCTTGCTGAGCGTGGCGATCGCTTGGAACGCAAGCTTCTCAATAAAATTATCCCTTACCTTGAACGCGAAGAGGATATGGTTGGTGAAGTAGTTGTTGAGCCACATGAGGGTATTGAAGAGTCTCCGGTTCGATTGCAATCCATTAAAATTATGGATCCGACAGATCCGAATGGCGAGCGTGAGCTGACTGTCATCGGTAATGCAAATGTAGATACGAGCATTAAGCATGTAACTGCGAGTGATATTCTTTCGGCAATCAGCTATTTCTTCAATCTTTTGCATAGAGTCGGTGACACGGACGATATTGATCATCTCGGAAACCGCCGCTTGCGTTCTGTTGGTGAATTGCTTCAAAACCAATTCCGTATTGGATTGTCCCGTATGGAACGTGTTGTTCGTGAAAGAATGTCGATTCAGGATACATCAAGCATTACTCCACAGCAGTTGATTAATATTCGTCCTGTTATTGCTTCTATCAAGGAATTCTTTGGAAGCTCTCAGCTCTCACAGTTCATGGATCAGACGAACCCGCTTGCAGAACTGACGCATAAACGTCGTCTTTCAGCACTCGGACCTGGTGGTTTGACACGTGAGCGTGCTGGTATGGAAGTACGTGACGTTCACTATTCACACTATGGACGCATGTGTCCGATTGAAACACCGGAGGGACCGAACATCGGTTTGATCAACTCACTCTCTGCCTATGCGAAAGTGAATAAGTTTGGCTTCATTGAAACGCCTTACCGCCGAGTTGACCCGGATACCGGACGTGTTACAGCAGCAATCGATTATCTAACTGCTGATGAGGAAGATAACTATGTTGTCGCTCAGGCGAATGCACCGCTTACCGAAGATGGCAGTTTTGAAAATGAAGAAGTCATCGCACGTTTCCGCGGTGAGAACACTATCGTGCCGCGTGAACAGATCGACTATATGGATGTATCTCCGAAACAGGTAGTATCAGCAGCGACAGCTTGTATCCCATTCCTTGAAAATGATGACTCCAACCGTGCACTCATGGGTGCGAACAT
Source organism: Aciduricibacillus chroicocephali (assembly GCF_030762805.1). NCBI lineage: Bacteria > Bacillati > Bacillota > Bacilli > Caryophanales > Bacillaceae > Aciduricibacillus > Aciduricibacillus chroicocephali. Next base: position 117,754 of record NZ_CP129113.1, read on the forward strand.
GCAACGTCAGGCTGTTCCGCTCCTTAAGCCTGAAGCGCCAATCGTTGGTACAGGTATGGAGTACGTAGATGGAAAAGATTCTGGAGCAGCTATTATTTGCCGTCATGATGGAATTGTTGAACGTGTTGAAGCGAAAGAAGTACTTGTTCGTCGTATCTCTGAAGTGGATGGCAAGGAGGTTGAGGGTGACCTTGACCGCTATAAGCTTCAAAAGTATGTGCGTTCCAACCAAGGAACTTGCTACAATCAGCGACCAATTGTCGCTGAAGGAGACCGCGTGACAAAAGGTGAAGTTCTTGCCGATGGTCCATCAATGGAAAATGGTGAACTTGCGCTTGGTCGCAACGTACTCGTAGCATTCATGACTTGGGAAGGTTACAACTACGAGGATGCAATCATCATGAGTGAGCGCCTCGTGAAAGATGATGTATATACTTCCATTCACATTGAGGAATACGAGTCTGAATCCCGCGATACAAAGCTGGGACCTGAAGAAATTACACGAGACATCCCGAATGTTGGTGAGGATGCACTTAAGAACCTTAACGAACAGGGTATCATCCGTGTTGGTGCAGAGGTTAAGGATGGCGACATTCTTGTTGGTAAAGTAACGCCTAAAGGTGTAACCGAACTTTCTGCTGAAGAACGTCTTCTTCACGCGATCTTTGGTGAAAAGGCGAGAGAAGTCCGTGATACATCACTCCGTGTGCCGCACGGTGCTGGCGGAATTGTCCTTGATGTCCGAATCTTTAACCGTGAAGATGGCGATGAGTTGCCACCGGGTGTAAATCAGCTTGTACGTGTATACATTGTTCAGAAGCGCAAAATCCATGAAGGTGACAAGATGGCCGGACGTCACGGAAACAAGGGTGTAATTTCCAAGATTCTTCCGGAAGAAGATATGCCATTCATGCCTGATGGCACACCAGTTGATATCATGTTGAACCCATTGGGTGTACCTTCACGTATGAACATCGGACAGGTATTTGAGCTCCATCTTGGTATGGCAGCAAGAGCGCTTGGCATTCATGTCGCCTCGCCAGTATTTGACGGAGCTACAGAGGAAGATGTTTGGGATACACTTGAAGAAGCTGGGATGGCGAGAGATGCGAAAACGGTACTTTATGATGGACGTACCGGAGAAGCATTTGACAATCGCGTTTCAGTAGGAGTTTCTTACATGATCAAGCTTTCCCACATGGTTGATGACAAATTGCACGCACGTTCAACTGGACCATACTCACTTGTTACACAGCAGCCGCTCGGCGGTAAAGCGCAGTTCGGTGGACAGCGCTTCGGTGAGATGGAAGTATGGGCTCTTGAAGCTTATGGCGCAGCTTATACACTTCAAGAGATTCTTACAGTTAAGTCCGATGATATTGTCGGTCGTGTACAAACTTACGAATCTATTGTTAAGGGCGAAAATGTCCCTGAGCCGGGAGTGCCTGAATCATTCAAGGTACTGATCAAGGAATTGCAAAGTCTTGGTATGGATGTCAAGATGCTTGCTGCTGATGAATCTGAGATCGACCTGCGCGAACTTGAAGACGAGGACGATGCTGAGTCTGCAGGTAAGCTTAATCTTGATATAGAAGGTTAATTTGACCGTACAACCAAGAATTTGATAATAAGGGTTTGCCGGCATCCGAAAGTCTGAGTCGGTGCTGGCTTTCCCATTGTTGAGACAATACGGACCTTATAAGGGAGGTAGGCTCCTTGCTGGATGTTAATAATTTTGAGTATATGAAAATAGGATTGGCTTCACCTGATAAAATCCGTTCTTGGTCCTTCGGCGAAGTGAAAAAGCCGGAAACGATCAACTACCGTACATTGAAGCCTGAGAAAGACGGTTTGTTCTGTGAACGTATTTTCGGACCTACAAAGGACTGGGAGTGTCACTGCGGAAAATACAAGCGTGTCCGTTATAAAGGCGTTGTTTGTGACCGTTGCGGCGTTGAAGTAACGAAGTCAAAAGTTCGCCGTGAGCGCATGGGTCATATTGAACTAGCTGCTCCAGTTACACATATCTGGTATTTCAAAGGCATTCCGAGCAGAATGGGGCTTGTTCTTGACATGTCACCAAGAGCGCTTGAAGAGGTTATCTATTTTGCTGCCTATGTTGTCACAGATCCTGGAAGCACACCGCTTGAGAAGAAGCAGTTGCTTTCTGAAAAAGAATACCGAGCGTACTATGACAAGTATGGCAATACATTCAAGGCCCAAATGGGAGCGGAGGCAATTCGTAAGCTTCTTCAGGATATCGACCTTGATAAAGAGGCTGAGGTTCTGAAAGAAGAGTTGAAAACTGTTTCCGGACAGCGCAGAACACGTGCGATTCGCCGTTTGGAAGTTGTTGAAGCTTTCAGAGGTTCAGGCAACGACCCATCTTGGATGGTCCTCGATGTGCTGCCAGTTATCCCGCCGGAGATCCGTCCAATGGTCCAGCTTGATGGAGGCCGTTTTGCGACCTCTGACTTGAACGACCTCTATCGTCGTGTAATTAACCGTAACAATCGCCTGAAGCGTCTCCTTGATCTCGGAGCGCCTAGCATTATCGTCCAAAACGAAAAGCGTATGCTGCAGGAAGCTGTAGATGCGTTGATTGATAACGGCCGCCGCGGGCGTCCAGTAACAGGTCCGGGTAATCGTCCGCTTAAGTCTCTTTCTCATATGCTTAAAGGTAAGCAGGGGCGTTTCCGCCAGAACTTGCTCGGTAAGCGTGTTGACTACTCTGGCCGTTCTGTAATTGTTGTTGGTCCGCATTTGAAGATGTACCAATGTGGTCTTCCAAAAGAAATGGCACTTGAATTGTTTAAGCCTTTCGTTATGAAAGAGCTTGTTGAAAAGGGAATTGCCCACAATATCAAGTCAGCCAAGCGGAAAATCGAACGTGTCCACCCTGATGTTTGGGATGTACTCGAAGATGTCATTAAGGAACACCCGGTATTGCTTAACCGAGCTCCTACGCTCCACAGACTAGGTATCCAGGCTTTCGAGCCAACGCTTGTTGAAGGACGTGCAATCCGTTTGCACCCACTTGTATGTACAGCATATAACGCCGATTTCGATGGAGACCAGATGGCTGTTCACGTGCCACTTTCTGCAGAGGCACAAGCAGAGGCTAGACTTCTTATGCTCGCAGCGCAGAACATCTTGAACCCGAAAGACGGTAAGCCAGTTGTAACACCTTCACAGGATATGGTTCTTGGTAACTACTATTTGACTATGGAACGTGAAGAGGCTGTTGGTGAAGGTACTATCTTCAAAGATATAGACGAAGCGTTGATCGCCTATCAGAATGGCTACGTCCATCTTCATACGCGCATCGCAGTACATGCTTCATCTTTGAAAAACAAGACGTTCACAGAGGAGCAGAACAACCAGCTGCTTCTAACAACTGTCGGTAAACTTGTTTTCAACGAAATTCTTCCGGAATCATTCCCGTTCATCAATGAACCGACGAAGAGCAACCTTGAAATCAAGACGCCTGAGAAGTATTTCCTTGAAAAAGGTACTGATGTCAAAGAGGTTATTAAATCTCAAGAGACAATTCAGCCATTCAAAAAGGGTATTCTCGGGGATATTATCGCTGAAGTGTTCAAACGCTTCAAAATCAGTGAAACTTCTAAGATGCTTGACCGTATGAAGGATCTTGGTTTCAAATACTCTACGAAGGCCGGTATCACTGTAGGTATTGCCGATATCGTAGTATTGAAAGAAAAAGAAGTTATCCTCGAAGAAGCACAGAGTAAAGTTGATAAAGTCTTGAAGCAATTCCGTCGCGGTCTTATTACCGAGGAGGAACGCTACGACAGAGTTATCTCTATCTGGTCTGAAGCGAAGGATACGATCCAAGATAAATTGATGAAGTCCCTTCATAAACGCAACCCGATCTTCATGATGAGTGACTCCGGAGCCCGTGGTAACGCGTCTAACTTCACTCAGCTCGCAGGTATGCGTGGTTTGATGGCGAACCCGTCTGGCCGAATCATTGAACTTCCAATCAAGTCGAGCTTCCGAGAAGGTCTTACAGTACTCGAGTACTTTATCTCGACACACGGTGCACGTAAAGGTTTGGCTGATACGGCGCTTAAGACAGCTGACTCGGGTTATCTGACTAGACGATTGGTCGACGTTGCTCAGGATGTTATTGTCCGTGAAGCAGATTGTGGTACTGACCGTGGTTTAACAATCAGTTCTTTGACAGATGGAACAGAAATGATCGAGCCGTTGTTTGACCGACTTGTTGGAAGAACAGCCTTCGAAGATATCAAACACCCTGAAACTGGAAATACGATCGTCGCTGCAGATGAAATCATTTCTGAAGATCAGGCTGTTGAAATCACTAAGGCGGACATTGAGGAAGTCGTTATTCGTTCCGTATTCACATGTAATACGAAACATGGCGTCTGCCAGAAGTGTTACGGTCGCAACTTGGCAACTGGATCCGATGTAGAGGTTGGCGAAGCGGTTGGAATTATCGCTGCTCAGTCAATCGGTGAGCCAGGAACACAGCTTACAATGCGTACATTCCACACAGGTGGTGTAGCCGGAGCGGATATTACGCAGGGTCTTCCACGTATCCAGGAATTGTTTGAAGCCCGTAACCCTAAAGGGGAAGCTGTCATCAGTGAAATCTATGGGGTTGTCAAAGAAATCAAGGAAGTTAAAGACAAACAGGAAATCGTCGTACAGGGTGAAGTGGAACAGAAGTCATATGAAGTTCCTTACAATGCCCGCATGAAAGTGGCGGAAGGCGATGAAGTGGAAGCGGGCATGGCGCTCACTGAAGGTTCTATCGATCCGAAGCAGCTGTTGCGTGTACGCGGTGTTCAGGGTGTTCAAGACTATATCCTTCGTGAAGTTCAGCGTGTTTACCGTATGCAGGGTGTAGAAATTGGCGACAAGCACGTAGAAGTAATGGTGCGCCAGATGCTTCGTAAGATCCGTGTTGTTGATTCTGGCGATACAAACGTACTTCCAGGCTCACTTCTTGAAATTCACCAATTTAAGAAGGCAAATACGGATGTGCTTAAAGCTGGGGAGCAGCCGGCTGTTGGTAAGCCTGTACTTCTCGGTATTACAAAGGCATCCCTTGAAACAGAGTCCTTCCTGTCAGCAGCATCCTTCCAGGAAACAACTCGTGTCCTGACTGACGCTGCAATTAAAGGTAAGCGTGATGAACTACTTGGATTGAAAGAGAACGTTATTATCGGTAAACTTGTTCCTGCTGGTACAGGAATGCAGCGATACCGACGCATTAAAGCCGAGCTTGATCTTCCTAAAGGAGAAGAGTCGGCACAGCAAGAAGAAACAGAAACAATTCAGTAAATAAGAGGCAGGAGAACTGCCTCGTGAATTTATAAATTGGAAGCACCAAATTTGCTTATTTTTTATTGACATCAAAAAATGATGGTGGTAATATAAGCAAGGTGCTTCCGATATATTTGTTGCTTTGGAGGATATGTATCCATGTCTTATGAAAAAGTAGCTCAAAATCATTCGCGAATGATAATTGGTTTGAAGCAGACGCTCAAGGCCATGGAAAATGGTCAGGTTAGCGAAGTGGTTATCGCCGAGGATGCAGATGCGGCAATAACAAAAAAAGTTTCCAACAAGGCAGAGCAATTGGAAATACCGATTGTAAATGTCGACTCGATGAAAAAGCTGGGCACAGCTTGTGGAATCGATGTTGGAGCATCAACTGTAGCGATTACACGATCGAAATGACATGTCAGGTCGTTAAAGCTTCGTTTTTTTTACTCTATTAATAAACACCCGGTCGTGTGGTCTTATGGAATGCCATTAAACCAAGCATTAAACCGGTTGAATTTTTATTCGATTATCGAAGGGAGGACATATCATGCCTACAATTAACCAGCTAGTACGCAAAGGTCGTGTCAGCAAAGCAAAGAAAACTGACTCTCCTGCGTTGAACAAAGGTTACAACAGCTTCAAAAAGAAGTTGACTAATGACAACTCTCCACAAAAACGTGGTGTTTGTACGCGTGTCGGCACATTGACTCCGAAGAAACCGAACTCGGCTCTTCGTAAATATGCTCGTGTGCGTTTGTCAAACAACATGGAGGTAACTGCTTACATTCCAGGAATCGGTCACAACCTACAAGAGCACAGTGTTGTACTGATCCGTGGCGGTCGCGTAAAGGATTTGCCGGGTGTACGTTACCATATCGTTCGTGGTGCGCTTGATACAGCAGGTGTCGATGGACGCATGCAAAGCCGTTCTAAATACGGTGCTAAGAAACCAAAAGAGAAAAAATAATAATATAATTGCTTTTCCAGAAAGGAGGAATTACTATGCCACGTAAAGGTCCAGTTACTAAACGTGACGTATTGCCGGATCCGCTTTACAACTCTAAGTTGGTGACTCGTCTCATCAACCAGATCATGATTGATGGAAAGCGCGGCAAAGCTCAAACAATTCTTTACAAGGCGTTCGAGTTGGTTCAGGAAAGAAGTGACCAGAGCGCTATGGAAGTATTTGAGCAAGCTATGAAAAATGTAATGCCTGTATTGGAAGTCCGTGCACGCCGTGTCGGAGGTTCTAACTACCAGGTGCCAGTTGAAGTACGCCCTGAACGCCGTCAGGCTTTGGGACTTCGCTACATCGTAAACTATTCCCGTCTTCGCGGTGAAAAAACGATGGAAGAGCGCCTTGCCAATGAAATTCTTGATGCTTCAAACAACACAGGTGCTTCAGTTAAGAAACGTGAAGAATTGCATAAAATGGCTGAAGCCAACAAAGCATTCGCTCACTATCGCTGGTAATCTCTACTACAATTACTTAGTCACTAGGAGGAGAAGTATACATGGCAAGAGAGTTCTCCTTGGATAAGACACGCAATATCGGTATCATGGCGCATATTGACGCCGGAAAGACAACGACTACCGAGCGTATTCTTTTCTACACAGGACGTATTCACAAGATCGGTGAAACTCACGAAGGTGCTTCCCAGATGGACTGGATGGAGCAGGAGCAGGAACGTGGTATTACAATCACTTCCGCTGCGACAACAGCCCAGTGGAAAGGTCATCGAATCAACATCATTGATACACCAGGACACGTAGACTTCACAGTTGAAGTTGAACGTTCCCTGCGTGTACTTGATGGCGCGGTTACTGTACTTGATGCTCAGTCAGGTGTAGAACCACAGACAGAAACAGTATGGCGCCAGGCTACAACTTATGGCGTTCCACGTATCGTATTCATCAACAAGATGGATAAAATCGGTGCAGACTTCCTTTACTCTACAGGAACACTAAAAGACCGTCTTGGAGCTAATGCTCATCCGGTACAGCTTCCAATCGGAGCTGAGGACAACTTCGAAGGCATCATCGACTTGATCGAAATGGAAGCTCACTTCTATACTGATGACCTTGGAACAACAGATGAGTCTCGTGAAATTCCTGATGAATACAAGGACAAGGCTGAAGAGCTTCGTGCTGGACTAATCGAAGCAGTTTCAGAACTTGATGAAGAGCTTATGGAGAAATTCCTCGAAGGGGAAGAAATCTCCAACGAAGAATTGAAAGCTGCAGTCCGTAAAGCTACATTGGATGTAGAATTCTACCCAGTGTTCTGTGGTTCTGCTTTCAAAAACAAAGGTGTTCAGCTAATGTTGGACGGCGTACTTGATTATCTTCCAGCTCCAACAGATGTTGCTGCAATTGAAGGTACTATTCCAGGCACAGAAGAAAAGATTACACGCCCTGCAGGCGACAACGAGCCATTCTCTGCTCTTGCTTTTAAAGTAATGACAGATCCATTCGTTGGTAAGCTTACATTCTTCCGTGTGTACTCAGGTACACTTGAGTCTGGCTCTTACGTCAAGAACTCTGTAAAAGGCAAACGCGAACGCGTTGGTCGTATCCTTCAGATGCACGCAAACTCTCGTGAGGAAATCCCTGTCGTATACTCTGGTGAGATTGCAGCAGCAGTCGGCCTAAAAGATACTACAACAGGTGACACACTTTGTGATGAGAAGAATGAAGTAATCCTTGAGTCTATGGAGTTCCCTGAACCAGTTATTAGTGTTGCAATTGAACCTAAAACTAAAGCAGACCAAGACAAAATGGGTATTGCTCTTTCTAAGCTAGCTGAAGAAGATCCAACTTTCCGTACAGAAACAAATCCTGAAACAGGCCAGACAATCATCTCTGGTATGGGTGAACTTCACCTTGATATCATTGTTGACCGTCTAAGACGTGAATTCAAAGTGGAAGCAAACGTGGGCGCGCCACAGGTTGCTTACCGTGAGACATTCCGCACAGCTGCCGAAGTTGAAGGTAAATTTGTACGTCAGTCTGGTGGACGCGGTCAGTACGGTCACGTATGGGTCAAGTTCGAACCAAACGAAGAAGGCGCTGGCTTCGAATTCATCAACAACGTTGTTGGTGGTGTTGTTCCGCGTGAATACATCCCATCTGTTGGCGCTGGTATCGAAGAGTCAATGGCAAATGGTGTACTCGCAGGCTATCCGCTAATCGATATCAAAGCTTCATTGTTTGATGGAAGCTACCATGATGTCGACTCCAACGAAATGGCCTTCAAAGTTGCCGCTTCAATGGCTTTGAAAGCAGCTAAAGCTAAGTGTAACCCTGTTCTTCTTGAGCCAATGATGAGAGTAGAAATCGTCATTCCTGAAGAGTACATGGGAGACATCATGGGTGATGTAACTTCACGCCGTGGACGCGTTGAAGGTATGGAAGCTCGTGGTAATGCACAGCTAGTTAAAGGTTTCGTTCCACTTGCTGAAATGTTTGGTTACGCAACAGCTTTGCGTTCTAACACACAAGGTCGTGGTACTTACACTATGACATTCGATCACTATGAAGAAGTGCCGAAGAGCATTTCTGAAGAAATCATCTCCAAAAACGCTGGCAAATAATTGATTTTTGCAAGTGTGTAGGATATAACTTGTATTGAGATGTGGAAACGGATCCCGGGCCGCTTCTTCATCATGGTACAAACCCACTTTAAATTTGCTTATAAACCGAGGAGGATATACAAATGGCTAAAGAAAAATTTGACCGCTCGAAAGACCACGTTAACATTGGTACTATTGGACACGTTGACCATGGTAAAACAACTCTAACTGCTGCTATCACTACAGTTATGAACAAAAGAAACGGTTCTGGTGTAGCTATGGCTTACGACCAAATCGATGGTGCTCCTGAAGAAAAAGAACGTGGTATTACTATCTCTACTTCTCACGTAGAATATGAAACAGAAACTCGCCACTATGCACACGTTGACTGCCCTGGTCACGCTGACTATGTTAAAAACATGATCACTGGTGCTGCACAGATGGACGGAGCAATCCTTGTTGTATCTGCTGCTGATGGCCCAATGCCACAGACTCGTGAGCACATCCTTCTTTCTCGCAACGTAGGTGTGCCTGCAATCGTAGTATTCCTTAACAAAGTTGACATGGTTGACGATGAAGAGCTTCTTGAACTAGTTGAAATGGAAGTTCGTGATCTTCTTTCTGAATATGACTTCCCTGGCGATGATGTTCCAGTTGTTTCTGGTTCTGCTCTTAAAGCTCTTGAAGGCGATGCAGATTACGAAGAAAAAATCGTTGAACTTATGAACGAAGTTGATGCTTATATCCCAACTCCAGCTCGTGAAAACGATAAGCCATTCATGATGCCAGTTGAGGACGTATTCTCTATCACTGGACGTGGTACAGTAGCTACTGGTCGTGTTGAGCGCGGTGAAGTTCGTGTTGGTGATGAAGTTGAAATCATCGGTCTTAACGAAGAAGCTGGCAAAACAACTGTTACAGGTGTTGAGATGTTCCGTAAGCTTCTTGACTACGCACAAGCTGGTGACAACATCGGTGCATTGCTTCGCGGTGTAACTCGTGATGACATCAACCGTGGTCAGGTTTTGGCTAAGCCCGGTTCAATTACTCCACACACAAACTTCAAAGCTGAAGTTTATGTTTTGTCAAAAGAAGAAGGTGGACGTCATACTCCATTCTTCGCTAACTACCGTCCGCAGTTCTACTTCCGTACAACTGACGTAACTGGTGTTGTTCAGCTTCCAGAAGGAACTGAAATGGTAATGCCTGGCGATAACATTGAAATGGGCGTTGAGCTTATTTCTCCAATCGCGATCGAAGAAGGTACACGTTTCTCCATCCGTGAAGGTGGACGTACTGTTGGATCAGGCGTTGTAACTACAATCCAGAAGTAATTTCTAAACAATAAGCAGGTTTCCTTGCGTGACGACGTGAGGAAACCTGCTTTTTTATTTAATATAGGAGGCGTGAAATTCTACGGTGAGATAGAACCGTTATTAGAGAGAGAAGTAATGCCAAGTTTTGTAGATTACCCAATTCATAAAGGTGTAAACCTTTTTTGATTAAAAATGCCCGAAATCCCTTGCTTTATGGGCTCTGCGTCCGTATAATATGTAGATGTGCAATCAGTTTGTGTGTCTAAGAGAAAAAGGTTGCATTATCAGCATTTATTCTATATACTATGAATGTTGGTCATGAAGCGATGAAGTGGAAGGTTGTTGGCACACCCGGCCCCTTTGCCTTGGCGGGGTCGTCAAGAAATTTCCACGGAGAATGTCTATTAACAAATGGGCGAAGGAGGGAAAATGATGGCAAAAGATAAAATCCGTATCCGCTTGAAAGCATACGATCACCGTATTCTGGATCAGTCCTCGGAGAAAATTGTTACAACAGCGAAACGTTCTGGTGCTAATGTATCCGGTCCGATTCCACTGCCAACTGAGAAGAGTGTTTACACTATTCTTCGTGCAGTCCACAAGTACAAAGATTCTCGCGAACAGTTCGAAATGCGCACACATAAGCGCTTGATCGATATTATCGATCCGACACCACAAACAGTCGATTCGCTAATGCGTCTTGATCTGCCTTCTGGTGTTGACATCGAAATCAAACTATAATTTTTCTATTTAACAGGAGGTGTAACGGATGACGAAAGGAATCTTAGGTCGTAAAATCGGCATGACTCAGCTATTTGCCGAGACAGGCGAGTTGGTCCCTGTAACTGTAATCCAAGCTGAGCCAAACGTAGTTCTTCAAAAGAAAACTGCTGATACAGACGGCTATGAAGCAATCCAGATTGGCTTTGCTGACTTGAAGGAGTCTCGCTCCAACAAAGCACAGAAAGGTCACGCTGCAAAAGCTGAAACAGCCCCTAAGCGCTACGTTCGTGAAATCCGTGACGCTGATCTTGATAGCTATGAGCTTGGTCAAGAAGTCGGCGTTGATATTTTTGAAGCAGGAGACATCGTAGATGTAACTGGTACTTCAAAAGGTAAAGGATTCCAAGGTTCAATTAAGCGCCATAATCAATCACGCGGACCAATGTCTCACGGTTCACATTACCACCGTGCTCCAGGTTCAATGGGTCCAGTTGATCCAATGCGTGTATTCAAAGGCAAAAAACTTCCAGGTCACATGGGTTCCGTTCAGGTTACAATCCAGAACCTTGAAATTGTCAGCGTTGATGCTGAAAAGAACCTTATCCTTGTAAAAGGTAACGTACCTGGTGCGAAAAAATCTTATGTTAAGATTACGAGTGCGGTTAAAGCTAAATAATCTCGTACAGGAAGGGAGGAAATGTCATGCCTAAAGTAACAGTTTTCAAACAAGACGGATCTCAAACAGGGGATTTCGAATTGAATGAAGCAGTATTCGGCATCGAGCCAAATACACACGTATTGCACGAAGCAGTTCTTATGCAGCGCGCGTCCCGCAGACAGGGTACACACGCAGTAAAGAACCGTTCTGAAGTTCGCGGCGGAGGACGCAAGCCTTGGCGCCAAAAAGGAACTGGACGCGCTCGTCAAGGTTCCATTCGCTCACCACAGTGGGTTGGAGGCGGAGTTGTCTTCGGACCAACACCACGTAGCTACAGCTACAAGCTTCCTAAGAAAGTTCGTCGTTTGGCATTGCGCTCTGCATTGTCTTCTAAAGTACAGGAGAACAGTCTTGTAGTATTGGAAGGTCTTGCAATCGATGCTCCAAAGACAAAGGAAGTTGTTAAACTTCTAAGCGCTTTGAACGTAGAAAAGAAAGCTCTTATTGTTACAACTGAAAAAGACGAAAACGTTTTGCGTTCTGCAAACAACCTTCAGTCTGTTAAGGTTTTGACAGTAGAAGAAGTAAACGTACTTGATCTTCTAACGCATGACCAGTTGATCATTACTAAAGACGCCGCTGAAAAAGCAGGGGAGGTGTTCGCGTAATGAAAGAACCACGTGATATCATTAAGCGCCCCGTCATCACTGAGCAATCAGCTGACTTGATGGCTGACAAAAAATACACTTTTGAAGTGAGCCCGGAAGCAAACAAGACTGAAATCAAGTTTGCAATTGAGCACATCTTCGGTGTAAAGGTACAAAAAGTGAACACTTTGAACGTAAAAGGCAAATTCAAGAGAATGGGCCGCTACGGCGGATATCGCTCTGACCGCAAAAAAGCGATTGTCCAGCTAACTGAAGAAAGCAAAGAGCTCGACTTCTTCGAAAGCTGAGCCAACCAATACATGAAGGAGGGAAACAACGATGGCGATTAAAAAATTCAGACCTACATCGAATGGTCGACGCAATATGTCCGTTTTGGACTTCGCAGAGATCACAACCGATAAACCTGAAAAATCCCTACTTGCACCGCTTTCTAAGCGTGGCGGACGCAACAACCAGGGTAAACTGACAATGCGTCACCAAGGTGGCGGTCATAAGCGTCAGTATCGCATTATCGACTTCAAACGCGACAAAGATGGAATACCAGGACGCGTTGCTACAATTGAGTACGATCCAAACCGTACTTCAAATATTGCTCTAATCCACTATGCTGATGGTGAGAAGCGTTACATTCTTGCTCCTAAAGGCCTTAAAGTGGACATGAAAATTGTATCTGGACCGGAAGCTGACATCAAGGTCGGTAATGCTTTGCCACTTGCAAACATTCCAGTCGGTACAGTAATTCACAACATTGAACTTAAGCCTGGCCGCGGCGGACAGCTTGCTCGTTCTGCTGGTGCAGAAGCACAAATCCTTGGCCGTGAAGAAAAGTACACTCTTGTACGTCTTGCTTCTGGTGAAGTTCGTCTTATTCTATCCACTTGCCGTGCTACAATCGGCCAGGTAGGAAACCTTGAACATGAACTTGTACGCGTTGGTAAAGCTGGACGTTCACGCTGGTTGAACAAGCGCCCAACAGTCCGCGGTTCCGTAATGAACCCGAATGATCACCCACACGGTGGTGGTGAAGGACGCGCGCCAATCGGTCGTAAATCTCCAATGTCTCCATGGGGCAAGCCGACACTTGGTTACAAGACACGCAAACGCAACAAGCATTCCAGCAAGTACATCGTTCGTACTCGCAAAAAATAATCACCTGGGAAACGTATCTTTGATCGTTTCTTATGTTGGAAAGGAGGCCTATCCATGGGTCGCAGCCTGAAAAAAGGACCTTTCGCAGATGACCATCTTCTTAAGAAAGTTGATGCTCTGAACGAAGGCAACAAAAAGCAAGTGATTAAAACATGGTCACGCCGTTCCACTATTTTCCCGACTTTCATTGGCCACACAATTGCTGTTTATGACGGACGTAAGCACGTTCCTGTCTATGTAACAGAAGACATGGTTGGACATAAGTTGGGTGAGTTTGCCCCTACACGTACGTATAAAGGGCATGCTGCAGATGACAAGAAAACTAAACGCTAATTGAGAGGAGGCACTCCACATGCAAGCTAAAGCTGTTGCTAAATCAGTTCGTATTGCTCCTCGCAAAGTACGCCTGGTCGTCGATCTGATCCGTGGTAAAAAAGTTGGCGAAGCGATTGCAATTCTGCGTCATACACAGCGCGGCGCTTCTCCAGTTGTAGAGAAAGTACTCAACTCTGCGATCGCTAATGCAGAGCACAACTACGAGATGAACGCTGACAATCTTGTGATTTCAGAAGCATTCGTAAACGAGGGCGCAACGATGAAACGTTTCCGTCCACGTGCACAAGGCCGTGCAAGCAAAATCAACAAGCGCACTAGCCATATCACAGTAGTCGTTACTGAGAAGAAGGAGGGATAATCAGTGGGTCAAAAAATTCACCCGACTGGTCTTCGTGTTGGTATCATCAAAGACTGGGAATCCAAATGGTACGCTGACAAGGATTATGCAGATCTTTTGCATGAAGACATCAAAATCAGAGAATATCTTGACACGCGTCTAAAAACAGCTGCTGTTTCTTCTGTAGAAATCGAGCGTGCTGCAAACCGTGTTAACGTCACAATTCACACTGGCAAGCCAGGCATGGTCATTGGTAAAGGCGGTTCCGAAGTCGAAGCACTTCGCAAATCCCTCAACAATTTGACTGGCAAACGTGTTCATATCAATATCGTTGAAGTTAAGCGCATTGATATCAATGCTAAGCTTGTTGCAGAAAACATCGCTACACAGCTTGAAAACCGTATTTCATTCCGTCGTGCACAAAAGCAGGTTATCCAACGTGCAATGCGTGCAGGTGCAAAAGGAATCAAAACACAGGTTTCAGGTCGTCTTGGCGGAGCAGATATCGCTCGTGCTGAACATTACAGCGAAGGTACTGTACCACTTCACACACTTCGTGCAGACATCGATTATGGTACTGCAGAAGCAGACACTACTTACGGAAAACTCGGTGTTAAAGTGTGGATCTACCGTGGAGAAGTCCTTCCAACTAAAAACAACAAATAAGGAAGGAGGCAGACACTTATGTTGATGCCTAAACGTGTTAAACATCGTAAGCAACATCGTGGCCGCATGAGAGGCCAAGCAAAAGGCGGTACTACTGTAGCTTTCGGAGAATTCGGTATGCAGGCTACTGAAGCTTCTTGGATTACAAGCCGTCAAATCGAAGCTGCTCGTATCGCAATGACTCGTTACATGAAACGTGGCGGTAAAGTTTGGATCAAAATTTTCCCAGACAAACCTTACACTGCAAAGCCTTTGGAAGTTCGTATGGGTTCCGGTAAAGGTGCGGTTGAAGGCTGGGTTGCTGTAGTAAAACCTGGTAAGGTATTGTTTGAAATCGCTGGTGTATCTGAAGAAGTTGCTCGCGAAGCGTTGCGCCTTGCTTCACATAAACTGCCGATCAAAACAAAGTTTGTAAAACGTGAAGAAATTGGTGGTGATATCAATGAAGGCTAATGAAATCAAAGAACTAACCACTGCCGAAATTGAACAGAACGTCAAGTCTCTTAAAGAAGAGCTTTTCAACCTGCGCTTCCAGCTTGCAACAGGACAGTTGGAAAACACTGCACGCATTCGTGAAGTCAGAAAGTCTATCGCTAGACTTAAGACTGTTGCTCGTCAGCGTGAATTGAGCGCAACTAACTAATAACGGGAGGAGGCTGTCTCAATGAGTGAACGCAACAATCGTAAAGAGTACACTGGACGTGTTGTTTCTGATAAGATGGACAAAACAATCACTGTACTTATCGAAACTTATAAGTTCCATAAATTGTACGGCAAGCGCGTTAAATATTCTAAGAAATTCAAGGCTCATGATGAAAACAACCAGGCTAAAACTGGCGATATCGTTCGCATCATGGAAACTCGTCCACTTTCTGCAACAAAGCGTTTCCGCTTGGTAGAAGTAGTCGAAGAAGCAGTAATTATCTAATTTCGCTCGGAAGATTTCCGAAGGGAGGTAAAAGCGCATGATCCAACAGGAGACTCGCTTAAAAGTAGCAGATAACTCTGGTGCTCGTGAAGTACTTACAATTAAAGTGCTTGGTGGTTCAGGACGCAAGACTGCCAATATTGGTGATGTTATTGTGTGCACTGTCAAACAAGCAACACCAGGCGGCGTTGTCAAAAAAGGTGAAGTTGTTAAAGCGGTAATCGTTCGTACTAAGTCAGGTGCACGTCGTAAAGACGGTTCGTACATCAAGTTCGACGAAAACGCAGCAGTTATCATTCGTGATGACAAGAGCCCAAGAGGTACTCGTATCTTCGGACCGGTTGCTCGTGAATTGCGTGATGCAAAATTCATGAAAATCGTTTCCCTAGCTCCAGAAGTACTATAAAGCTAAAGCAAAACCCAGCAGGGA
The DNA here is from genome assembly GCF_030762805.1 of Aciduricibacillus chroicocephali. Taxonomy (NCBI): domain Bacteria; kingdom Bacillati; phylum Bacillota; class Bacilli; order Caryophanales; family Bacillaceae; genus Aciduricibacillus; species Aciduricibacillus chroicocephali. The sequence goes on from NZ_CP129113.1 coordinate 133,853, forward strand.
GGTGCACTACATGCATGTAAAAAAAGGCGACAAAGTCAAAGTATTGTCCGGTAAAGATCGCGGTAAAGAAGGTGTAATCCTTGAAGCTTACCCGAAGAAAGACCGCGTTCTCGTTGAAGGTGTTAACATGGTTAAGAAACATGCAAAGCCTTCACAGGACAATCCGCAAGGCGGAATCCTCAATAAAGAGGCTGCAATTCACGTTTCTAACGTATTGCCAATCGATCCTAAGACAGGTGAACCTACTCGTGTCGGCTACGAAGTGCGCGACGGCAAAAAAGTCCGCGTTTCTAAGAAGTCGGGCGAAGTTCTCGATAAGTAAGTTTTCAAGTGAAAGGAGGGCGACATGATGAACTCGCTAAAGAAGAAATATGAAGAAGAGATTGCTTCTTCACTTACAAGCAAATTCAACTACAAATCTGTTATGCAAGTGCCTAAATTGGAAAAAATCGTAATCAACATGGGTGTTGGTGACGCTGTACAAAACTCCAAAGCACTTGATACGGCTGTTGAGGAGCTGGCTTTGATCTCTGGTCAGAAGCCTGTAATCACTCGTGCCAAGAAATCCATCGCAGGCTTCCGTCTTCGTGAAGGCATGCCGATTGGTGCAAAGGTAACGTTGCGCGGCGAGCGCATGTATGAATTCTTGCAAAAGCTGATCTCCGTATCACTTCCGCGTGTACGTGACTTCCGCGGTATTTCCAAGAAATCATTCGATGGTCGCGGCAACTACACTCTTGGTGTTAAAGAACAGCTAATTTTCCCGGAAATCAACTACGATAAAGTAAACAAAGTCCGCGGTATGGACATTGTCATCGTAACTACTGCCAACACTGATGAGGAAGCACGTGAGCTTCTTGGTCAAATGGGCATGCCTTTCCAGAAGTAAGATTTCATAAGAAGAGGAGGGAAAACTGTGGCTAAGAAATCCATGATCGCCAAGCAACAGCGCCCGCAAAAGTTCCAAGTACGTGAATATACACGTTGCGAACGCTGTGGCCGTCCGCACTCTGTAATTCGCAAATTCAAGCTTTGCCGTATTTGCTTCCGTGAACTTGCCCATAAAGGTCAAATTCCTGGTGTCAAAAAAGCAAGCTGGTAAACCCCCATTCAGGGAAGGAGGTAATGAATAATGGTTATGACTGATCCTATTGCAGATATGCTCACTCGCATCCGCAACGCCAACATGGTAAAGCATGAAAAGCTTGAGCTACCTGCTTCCAACATCAAAAAAGAGATTGCTGATATTCTAAAGCGCGAAGGTTATATCCGCGATTACGAGTACATCGAAGACAACAAGCAAGGTGCTTTGCGCATCTTCCTTAAGTACGGTGCTAACGAAGAACGCGTTATTACTGGAATTAAGCGTATCTCTAAGCCTGGTCTTCGTGTTTATGCGAATGCATCCGAAATGCCTCGCGTATTGAACGGTCTAGGTACGGTAATCGTTTCTACATCCAAAGGTGTGCTTACTGATAAAGAAGCACGTTCGCAAGCTGTCGGCGGCGAAGTTTTGGCATACATCTGGTAATTCATTTTCATTTGACAGGAGGTGCAAGACATGTCACGTATTGGACTTAAGCCAATTACTATTCCACAAGGCGTGGAAGTTAAACTTGATCAGCATACAATTTCAGTTAAAGGCCCGAAAGGCTCTTTGACTCGTAAATTGCATCCTGATATGCAAATCAACATCAGCGAGAGCGAAATTAATGTTGCTCGCCCAAGCGATGCAAAAGAACATCGTTCATTGCATGGTACAACTCGTAGCATCATCAACAATATGGTTGTAGGTGTCAGCGAGGGGTATCAGAAAGAGCTTGAAATCATCGGTGTAGGTTACCGTGCTCAGTTGCAAGGTTCTAAGCTTGTAATCGGTGCTGGTTACTCTCATCCGGTTGAGATTGATAAAATCGAAGGCATCGAGTTTGAAGTACCAAAACAGACTCAGCTTTTCGTAAAAGGTATTGATAAGGAACTCGTTGGTAAGATTGCTGCAAACATCCGTGCAATCCGTCCGCCAGAGCCGTATAAAGGTAAGGGTATCCGCTATGCTGGCGAACATGTACGCCGCAAAGAAGGTAAAACTGCCAAGTAAGAATTGAAACAAAGCAGAAAGGAGTGACTTGAATGATTACTAAGCAGGATAAAAACGTTACTCGTAAAAGACGCCATGCTCGTGTACGCAAAACTGTAACTGGTACTGTAGAACGTCCACGTTTGAACGTTTATCGTTCAAATAAGAACATCTACGCTCAGTTGATCGATGACGCTAACGGCACAACAATTGTGAGTGCATCTACTGTTGATAAAGAGTTCGGCTCTGATGCAACTGGAAACGTAGAAGCAGCGAAAAAAGTTGGAGAACTAATCGCGAAGCGTGCTCAGGAAAAAGGTTTGAAGTCTGTAGTCTTTGACCGCGGAGGATACCTTTACCACGGACGTGTGAAAGCATTGGCTGAAGGTGCTCGTGAAGCAGGACTTGAATTCTAATTGTTAAGGGAGGGACAATGATGCAAAAGGTTATTGATCCAAGCAACTTGGAACTTGAAGAACGCGTTGTTACAATCAACCGCGTAGCTAAAGTAGTAAAAGGTGGTCGTCGTTTCCGTTTTGCTGCACTTGTTGTAGTCGGTGACAAGAATGGCCATGTCGGCTTCGGTACTGGCAAGGCTCAGGAAGTACCTGACGCTATCAAAAAGGCAGTTGACGACGCCAAGAAAAATTTGATTGAGGTTCCACTCGTAGGAACTACAATTCCACACGATATCCATGGACGTTTTGGTTCCGGTAACGTATTGATGAAGCCGGCAGCAGAAGGTACTGGGGTTATCTCCGGTGGTCCGGTTCGTGCGGTACTAGAACTTGCTGGTGTTGGTGACATCCTTACTAAATCTTTGGGTTCAAACACACCAATCAACGTAATCCGCGCAACTCTGAACGGTCTCACAAACTTGAAGCGTGCAGAAGAAGTTGCAAAACTTCGCGGCAAGTCTGTTGAAGAACTGCTAGGTTAAGGAGGGAAAGTCGATGTCAAACAAACTGGAAATTACCCTCAATCGCAGTGTGATCGGTGCTAAAAAGGACCAGAAGCTCACTGTACAAACACTCGGTCTCAAAAAAATCCGTCAATCCGTTTTGCGTGATGATACGCCAGCAGTCCGCGGCATGATCAACAAAGTATCTCACCTTGTAACGGTTAAAGAGGTTTAATATTTTACTAAACAAAGAGGAGGTGCTCGGATGAAACTACATGAATTGCATTCAGCAGAAGGCGCACGTAAAACTCGCAACCGTGTTGGACGTGGTACGTCTTCAGGTAACGGTAAAACTTCAGGTCGCGGTCATAAGGGTCAGAAAGCACGTTCTGGCGGTGGAGTACGCCCAGGATTTGAAGGTGGACAAATGCCTTTGTTCCAACGCTTGCCTAAACGCGGCTTCACTAACATTAACCGTAAAGACTATGCAATCGTTAACCTTGATACGTTGAACCGTTTCGAGGACGGTGCAGAAATTACACCAGAATTCCTAAAAGCTCAAGGCGTTGTAAAAGACCTTAAAGCTGGTTTGAAAATTCTTGGTCAAGGTTCTGTAGACAAGAAGTTCACAGTTAAAGCGAACAAATTCTCAGCTTCTGCTAAAGAGGCGATTGAAGCAGCGGGCGGTAAAACCGAGGTGATCTAATGTTCCGCACAATTGCGAATTTCATGCGGGTAAAAGACATCAGAAACAAGATTATATTTACTCTCTTGATGCTGATCGTTTTCCGCTTAGGTACCTATATTCCTGTTCCTTATACGAACAAGGAAGCAATTAACTTCATGAATCAGCAGAACGTATTTGGTTTCCTGAATACTTTCGGCGGTGGAGCTTTGAAGAATTTCTCCATCTTTGCGATGGGAATCATGCCTTACATCACAGCTTCGATTATCATGCAATTGCTTCAGATGGATGTAGTACCAAAATTCACGGAATGGAAGAAGCAAGGTGAAGTCGGGCGTAAAAAAATCGCCCAAATCACCCGCTATGCAACAATTGTCCTGGCGTTTATCCAGGCAATTGCTTTATCGATCGGGTTCAATACGATGGCTGGTGGTATGCTTATTAGCGATTCCAGTTGGAGCAAGCTTCTTATGATTGCAGTTGTCTTAACTGCAGGTACAGCTTTCCTAATGTGGGTCGGCGAGCAAATTACAGCAAACGGTGTTGGGAACGGGATTTCCATTATCATCTTTGCAGGTATTGTTGCAGCTATTCCAAACGGAGCGATGCAGCTCTACAGCCAGTATTTCACCAACCCGGGTGAGGATCTGTTTATCAATATTGTGATTGTGGCACTGATCGTACTTGTCATTATCGCTGTTACAGTTGGGGTCATCTTTATCCAGCAGGCACTAAGGAAGATTCCAATTCAGTATGCCAAGAAGGTTGTAAACCGCTCTCCAGTGGGCGGTCAATCTACTCACTTGCCACTGAAAGTGAATGCAGCTGGCGTTATTCCGGTTATCTTTGCGGTAGCCTTCATTATGGCTCCACGAACGGTTGCTGGATTCTTTAAAGGAGATGTCGCCAGCACGATAGAGCGTATTTTCGACTATACACAGCCGATTGGTATGGTACTGTATGTAGTGCTTATTATCGCGTTTACTTACTTCTACACATTTGTCCAGGTTAATCCTGAACAAATGGCGGAGAATCTGCAAAAACAAGGCGGCTATATTCCGGGCATCAGACCTGGTAAAAAGACAGAAACATATCTTACTACTGTCATCAATCGTCTGACTTTCGTAGGGGCGCTGTTCCTGGCGGCCGTTTCTGTATTGCCTATCTTGCTTGGCGGGCTTGCCAATTTACCGGAATCGGTACGTGTTGGCGGCACAAGCTTGCTCATCATCGTTGGGGTTGCGCTTCAGACAATGAAGCAGCTAGAAACTCAGCTGGTGAAAAGGCATTATAAAGGTTTTATCAGGTAGAGGTTTTGCTGCCGCGAAAGCGGGGAAAAATAGTTGAATTTGATTTTGATGGGTCTGCCTGGAGCCGGTAAAGGTACTCAGGCAGAAAAGATCAGTACAGAGTTTGGCATTCCGCATATTTCCACTGGCGATATGTTCCGCTTGGCGATCAAAGAGGAAACACCGCTTGGAAATAAGGCGAAAGGCTACATGGACAAAGGTGAACTTGTTCCAGATGAAGTCACAATTGGGATTGTGGAAGATCGCTTGAAGAAGGGTGACTGCGCTAAAGGGTTCTTGCTTGATGGCTTTCCGCGTACGATAGCACAGGCTGAGGCTTTGCAAACACTTCTTACAAATCTGAATAAGAACATTGATCATGTATTGCATATTGATGTGCCAGAGGAAAAACTAGTGGAGCGCCTGACCGGTCGTAGAGTTTGTCCAACATGCGGAGCGACCTACCACGTAATCTATAACCCTCCAAAGACTGAGGGCGTATGTGATCGTGATGGTTCGCAGTTGATTCAGCGAAAGGATGATTCGCCAGAAACGGTTAAGAACCGTCTTGCGGTCAATCTTGAGCAGATGCAACCGTTATTGGATTTTTACAAGGATAGAGGTTATCTGGAAACAATTGATGGAGATCGGGATATTAACGAAGTCTTTAAAGACGTTCGTAACCTGATCGAGAAGTAATCACTGCTTCCAATCATTGCCTCGGGGATGAAATTTCCCGTTAGAAAAGGTATAATGTTTGGGTGACTTTGATTTGTTTCTCCAGTTGCACCAGTTGCCTGATCCCGGATAAGCCCAAGTGAAGGCGATGTTCGTCTGATCGAAGCTGACTCAGTTCCTCAATCAGGTCAAATTGTTCGTAATCTGCCAATGCAACCATTGGCAAGGCCGGAACAGTTTTTCATGATACCGGTCGCATCAAAGCTGGGATATTGCTTTGGCAAAGGACCAGGGATTAAACGAGGTTGTGACTGATTTGATGAAGGGAGATCAACACATTGGCGAAAGATGATGTAATTGAAGTGGAAGGCACTGTTATTGACACATTGCCAAATGCAATGTTCAAGGTCGAGCTTGAGAATGGCCACACAGTGCTGGCACACGTTTCCGGTAAGATCCGCATGCACTTTATCCGGATCCTTCCTGGAGATAAAGTAACGGTTGAACTTTCTCCGTATGATTTGACAAAAGGGCGAATCACGTACCGTTATAAATAAGCGAGCTCCGATATAAAAGGAGGTAGGGACGATGAAAGTAAGAGCGTCTGTAAAACCTATTTGCGAAAAGTGCAAAGTGATTAAGCGCAAAGGCAAAGTAATGGTCATTTGCGAAAATCCAAAACACAAACAAAAACAGGGCTAAGCCTAGAGCACAAGCTTTTCTTATCCTGAATTTGTTCCATATAATCGGCTAGTGGCCGACCAAAAGATTAACAGGAGGTGCATCGATCAATGGCACGTATTGCTGGTATTGATATTCCACGTGACAAGCGCGTGGTCATTTCATTGACATACATTTACGGAATCGGCAAAAAGACATCCCAGGATATCCTTGCTGAGGCCGGCGTTTCAGAAGATACTCGTGTTCGCGACTTGACTGAAGACGAATTGGGACGCATCCGTAAAGTAATCGACCAATATACGACTGAAGGTGATCTTCGTCGTGAAGTATCCTTGAACATCAAGCGTCTGATTGAAATCGGAGCTTACAGAGGTGTTCGTCATCGCCGCGGTCTTCCGGTTCGTGGTCAGAAGACAAAGAATAACTCACGTACACGTAAAGGCCCACGTCGTACTATGGCTAACAAGAAGAAGTAAGTAAAGGAGGTAAGCTGAAGACATGGCTCAAAAAAAGGGAAATACACGCAAACGTCGCGTGAAAAAGAATATTGAGACTGGTGTTGCTCATATCCGTTCCACTTTCAACAACACGATCGTGACAATTACGGATACTCAAGGTAACGCTGTATCTTGGAGTTCTGCAGGTTCACTTGGCTTCAAAGGTTCCCGTAAGTCTACTCCGTTTGCTGCTCAGATGGCTGCTGAAACTGCTGCAAAAGGCGCAGTTGACAATGGCATGAAGACTTTGGAAGTAACAGTTAAAGGACCTGGTGCAGGTCGTGAAGCTGCAATCCGTTCACTTCAGGCTGTAGGTCTTGAAGTAACTGCGATTATTGATGTTACTCCAGTTCCTCACAACGGCTGCCGCCCGCCAAAACGTCGTCGCGTATAATTATACGTATAAAATTTGCCAACTATCCCCATACTGGGTGCAGAGGCTGAATGCTCAAGACATGGCGGGACTTCATTTATTCTGAGGACACCTTGTCTTGGCTTTCTGTTTGGCAAAGGCGTATGAAAAGAAGACTATAGAGCAGTAAAGCTAACTGCCTATTTGAGGAATTTCGGCCAGAATTTTTCTTGCCGGGGTTTCGACGTTTTAAAGGAGGGCTTTGGATTGATCGAAATTGAGAAACCTAAGATTGAAACGGTTGAGATCAGCGATGACGGTTCGTTTGGCCGCTTTGTCGTTGAACCGCTTGAGCGTGGATATGGTGCAACTCTAGGAAACTCCTTGCGTCGTATCCTGTTATCCTCACTACCAGGCGCTGCTGTCACATCTGTTCAGATAGATGGAGCACTTCACGAGTTTTCAACTGTGGACGGTGTAGTTGAAGACGTGACGACAATCATCTTGAATCTGAAAAAACTTGCATTGAAAATCTACTCCGACGAAGAGAAGGTGTTGGAGATTGACGCTCAAGGCGAGGGGCAAGTAACTGCTGCCGACCTGACATATGATAGTGATGTAGAAGTCCTCAACCCGGATCTTTTGCTTGCTACTTTGAATTCCAAAGGCAACCTTCATATGAAAATCACTGCTAAGCGCGGTCGTGGCTATCGTCCTGCTGACTTGAATAAGAAGGAAGATCAGCCGATCGGCGTCATCCCGATTGACTCCATTTTCACTCCTGTGTCTCGTGTGACTTATCAGGTAGAAAATACACGTGTCGGTCAAAGCGCCAACTTTGACAAGCTTACTTTTGAAGTTTCAACTGATGGAAGTATCCGTCCAGAAGAAGCTGTCTCTTTGGGAGCAAAGATCTTTACTGAGCATCTGAATATCTTTGTTGGGCTTACGGATGAAGCGCAAAACGCAGAAATCATGGTAGAAAAGGAAGAAGATCAGAAAGAGAAAGTGATGGAAATGACCATCGAAGAGCTTGATCTTTCCGTTCGTTCCTATAACTGCCTGAAGCGTGCCGGAATCAATTCGGTACAGGAACTTGCGAACAAGTCTGAAGATGACATGATGAAAGTCCGCAACCTCGGACGCAAGTCTCTTGAAGAAGTGAAACAGAAGCTTGAAGAGCTTGGGTTGGGTTTGCGCAACGACGACTGATTGAGTTTCAGACTACAATATAGATTATTGGAGAAGGAGGGAATACCCCATGGCTAGAAAACTAGGTCGTACTACAGATCACCGCATGGCTTTGCTTCGTAACCTTGCTTCGGATCTAATTATCCACGAGCGTGTTGAAACAACACTTGCGAAGGCAAAGGAATTGCGCTCTGTCTCTGAAAAAATGATCACTCTTGGCAAGCGTGGAGACCTTCACGCACGTCGTCAAGCTGCGGCATTTTTGTACAATCAGGCAGCGAACGAGAATGAGAACGTTGTTCAAAAACTTTTTGATGACGTTGCAAAACGCTACGAAGAGCGCCAAGGTGGATACACTCGTATCCTTAAATTGGGTCAGCGTCGTGGTGACGGTGCAGAAATGGCAATCATCGAGCTTGTTTAATGATTCCATGCATCAAAGGGCAGGACTGAATCTCTTCTTTCGCAAGAGGTGCATCCCGGCCCTTTTTTTGCATCTGCATATTTTTTGAAAACGCCGTTAGTAGGCAGACAATGCTTCTTTTGAAGAGCTGGGGGAGGTTGAGCAGAGATGAGCAAGACGATCGCAGAGTTCCGTAATGTTTCCTTCAGATACGACGAGGAACAGCCTTGGGTATTGAAGAACGTTTCCTTTACGATCAGAGAGAATGAGTGGGTAGCCATCATTGGTCATAATGGTTCTGGTAAGTCTACAATCGCTAAGCTGATGAACGGACTTCTCTTTCCGGAAGAAGGAGAGATCTTCATAGACGGATTGGCAGTAAATGAAGAAACCGTATGGGATGTTCGAAGAAATGTCGGTATGGTATTTCAGAATCCAGATAATCAATTTGTTGGTACAACGGTACAAGATGATGTGGCGTTTGGTATGGAGAATCGCGGTTTTCCGAGAGAGCAGATGATTCAGCGCATTAAAGAGACGCTGCATGCTGTCAGGATGGACAAGTATTTGCTGACTGAACCTCATAGGCTATCTGGAGGACAGAAGCAGCGCGTAGCCATTGCTAGTGTTTTGGCAATTTCTCCGCAAATTCTTATACTCGACGAGGCTACAGCTATGTTGGATCCAAAAGGAAGAAAGGAAATCATGGAGACGGTTTCCGAAGTGCAGAGAACTCAGGAGCTTTCCTTGATTACAATTACACATGATTTACACGAAGTTGTTCAGGCAGAACGTGTAATTGTCATGAATGAAGGCCAAATCTGGAAAGAAGGCACACCACGAGAGATTTTCCTGGAGAAAGAGGCACTCCGGCAAATCGGTCTTGACGTGCCATTTGTGACGTTGTTGGCAAATGAATTAAATAAGCACGGTTTACAAATTGCTGATGAACCGCTGAATCACGAGGAGCTATTGGAGGACTTATGGACATTGCATTCAAAGATGTAAGCTATATTTATCAGCGCAATACGCCATTTGAACACCGGGCCCTCGACAAATTAAGCTTTGAAGTACCCTCTGGCTCTTTTCTTGCAGTTATTGGGCATACGGGTTCAGGAAAATCGACACTTATTCAGCATTTGAATGGTCTTGTGCAACCAACTGAGGGAGAAGTGCGGATTGGCGACTTTGTGTTAAAGGCTGGACAGAAGAATAAGGATTTGAAAAGGCTTCGTAGCAAGGTTGGAGTTGTTTTTCAATACCCGGAACACCAGCTTTTTGAAGAGACAATTGCGAAAGATATCGCTTTTGGGCCGACAAATTTTGGTGTGGAGCAAGAGGAAATCGAAAGGCGTACCAAGGAGATCCTTCCGGCAGTCGGGTTATCCGAGAAGTATTTGGAACGCTCGCCGTTTGATTTGAGTGGGGGTCAAATGCGCCGTGTTGCAATTGCAGGCGTTTTGGCTTCTAAACCGCGCGTGCTCGTACTTGATGAGCCAACAGCAGGTCTGGACCCTCGTGGTCAGAAAGAAATCATGGACATGTTCTATGATCTCCATGTGCGTGAAGGTCTTACTACTGTACTGGTTACTCACAGTATGGAAGACGCGGTTAAGTATGCTGATGAAGTACTGATTATGAGTGGTGGGAAAAAGTACTTGCAAGGAAAACCGGAGGAAGTTTTTGCACAGAAAGAACGGCTTAATGCTGTACAGCTTGATGTCCCGGAGATGGTGCAGTTCCTTAATGAACTAAAAACAAGAACAGGTATAGATCTGCCATTCCACAAACAGGATATTACTGAACTCGCCGCTGAAATTGCCGCCAAGATCGGGAAGGGGGCGAGTGAATGAGCAGCTCTTTAATAATTGGTCAGTATGTGCCGGGTACTTCATTAGTTCACAGAATGGATCCGCGCACGAAGATAACTGTCATTTTCTTCTTTGTCTTTCTCGTATTCTTTGCGAATAATGTGCTTAGCTATGGAGTACTCCTCGTTTTTGCTCTTTTAAGCGCATTTATTACCCGGATTCCTGTTCGCTTTATTGCGAAGGGTCTAAAGCCGATATGGTTTCTGATCGCCTTCACCTTCATTTTACATCTTATCGTAACAAAGGAAGGGGCTGTATTGGCGGAATTCTGGAAGTTTAAATTGTATTCCGGAGCACTCATTCAAGGGGTGGCTATTTCTGTTCGCTTTTTCCTGCTTATCCTTATGACATCTTTGCTTACGTTAACGACAACACCGATTGAAATTACAGATGCGATGGAAGACATGCTTGCTCCGTTGAAGAAAATACGATTCCCGGTTCATGAGCTTGCGCTTATGATGTCTATCTCTCTTCGATTTATCCCGACTCTTACTCAGGAAACGGATAAAATTTCGAAAGCACAGGCTGCACGCGGGGTGGATTTCCGTACAGGAAAGCTAAAGGATCGAATTCAAGCTGTAATTCCATTGCTTGTTCCACTCTTTGTCAGTGCATTCAAGCGAGCGGAAGAACTTGCGATGGCAATGGAAGCCCGTGGCTACAGAGGCGGCGAAGGTAGAACGAAGTTGCGTGAACTGAAAATGACCGGACGCGATTACACTGTTCTTACTTTCTTCATCATCGTAGTGGCAGGCCTGTTTCTGACACGGACGTATTAGAAGGTGGTGGCATAATGCCAAGAATTAAATGTTTGCTAAGCTATGACGGTACAAATTATGCCGGCTTTCAGTTTCAGCCGAATCAGCGTACTGTTCAAGGGGAGATAGAGAAGGCGCTGACGACATTCCATAAAGGTACATGGACACGTATCCATGCATCAGGCAGGACAGATGCAGGGGTTCATGCACGTGGTCAGGTCTTTCATTTTGATACGGCATTCAACGTGCCGGATGAGAACTGGAAACGCGCCTTGAATACATTGTTGCCCGATGATCTCCATATTCAACACGCAGAGCATGTTTCAGAGGACTTCCATGCTCGCTATAGCGCAGTTGAGAAGGAATACCACTACTTTATCAGAACGGGCATATATGATGTGTTTAAGCGTAATTATACCCATCACATAGCTTATCCACTCGATCTTGGAGCGGTGCGTGAAGCTTGCGGCAGACTTCTTGGAACGCATGATTTCACTACTTTCTCATCAGCGAAGTCGACTGCAAAAGGTTCCTGTGTGCGTACCTTGCATGAAGTCTCCTTCTTAGAACAGGGTGATACTTTAGAATTCATTTTCCGTGGTAATGGATTCTTGTATAATATGGTTCGCATTATTATCGGTGTTCTGCTTGATATTGGAAAGGGTAAATTTGAACCCGGCATTATCGATGAAATGCTGGAGAAAAAAGACCGCCAGATTCACAGAAAAACGGCTCCGCCACAAGGCTTACACCTGTGGAAGGTCAGCTATCCAGATAATCTTTTGAAATAGCATTTTTCCTTTAAAAAAAGCTGGCGAAAGCTTGACTTGTATTGCTTTTTCCTTTAAGATTATTATTGGCATTTTATTTCTAAACCATGATTAGCCCCGGAATCTAATTATGTTGAAGATATAGAAATAACGGACTCAAGAAAAATTGAGATTGATGGAGGATATTACTCATGCGTACAACTTTCATGGCAAATGAGCAAAACATTGAACGCAAATGGCTCGTAATCGATGCCAAAGGCCAGCGTCTTGGACGTTTGGCGAGCGAAGTTGCTGCGATTCTTCGCGGCAAGAACAAGCCGACATACACACCGCATTGCGATACTGGCGACAACGTCATCATTATCAATGCTGGTGAAATCGAACTTACAGGTAACAAGCTTTCTGATAAGCTTTACCGCCATCACACTGGTCATCCAGGCGGTTTGAAAGAGCGCACTGCTGAAGACTTGCGTTCTAAGAACCCTGAGCGTATGATCGAGCTTGCTGTAAAAGGCATGCTTCCAAAAGGTCCTCTTGGCCGCAAAATGGGCAAGAAGTTGTTTGTTTACAGAGGCGCAGATCACAAGCATGAAGCACAAAAACCAGAAGTTTACGAACTTCGCGGTTAATTAAAAGGAGGCAATTCCATTGGCACAAGTACAATACTACGGCACAGGCCGTCGCAAAACATCTACTGCTCGTGTACGTTTGGTACCAGGCAGCGGCCAAATCCTTATTAATGGCCGCGAAGCAAAGAACTATTTCCCGTATGACACTCAACTGCTTATCTTGAATCAGCCGCTTGCTGCGACTGAAACAGAAGGCACTTACGACGTTCTCGTTAACGTTCATGGCGGTGGTCTTACAGGTCAGGCTGGCGCAATTCGCCACGGCATCGCTCGTGCATTGCTTAAAGCAGATCCTGAATACCGTGCAGCATTGAAGCGTGAAGGTTACCTTACTCGTGACGCTCGTATGGTTGAGCGTAAGAAGTACGGTCTTAAAGGCGCACGTCGTGCACCACAGTTCTCAAAACGCTAATTCAACTTTTCAAGACTCTTTCCACTTGTTGGAAAGAGTCTTTTTACTTTTCTTTTTTATTTGCAGCATGAAGCTTGGAGAAGTGTTGGAATGGGATACTTTTTGTGTTCATCACACTCATTTATTTTCATGCTTAGGTTGTAACTACAGAGGCGTTTATTTCTAAGCCTTTTTTACTCAACGATTTTAGCTATAAACGTACCTGATGTGATAACAGATTACTCTTCTTACGAACTTCTGCAAAACTATCTCCAAATGAAAAAATGAATATTTCTTTGTATTAAGAGCGAGATAGTTATAAGCAATACCTACAGTTATCTTAGGTGGTTTAGAATGCATATAATATCAGCTTATTTTAACAGGCTATAATACTGTACTGGTTATAGTAATCAATAGACCAAGATTTTATAAAATTGTTGAAAAGGGTAAAGACAAATGAGTCGATTGTGATTTCTTATGTTTTAGTTAGTAAGGCTACTTTATTAAAATGAAAACATACTACGGTGCTGAAGAGTCTGCATATATTTCGTCGTATTTGATGTTTTAGATATAAAACGAATTTGTCGTTTATCGTTTTTTATTATGAAAATCAGAGTAATTGGCTGATTTTGGTCTGAAAGTCATGGTATAATGACTGGAGATGCATAAAGACGGAATGAAAAATAAGCAAATAGGCACTGCAAAAAAACGCGCCGTGGCTTTATGGAAATGAACTTTAAGTGGGGTTGGGAAAATGCCGAATATGAATATTTTTGTAGGGCGTCAGCCAATCCTTAACCGGAGAGGCGATATCTACGCATATGAATTGCTCTATCGGAACAGTGAACAGAATACATTCCCTGATGTAGACCCGGAAAGGGCGACACTTGGTGTACTTGTTAATACCTTCCTTTCAATAGGTGTGGATCAGGTCGTAAATCACAGGCTATCATTTATTAATTTTCCACAAGGTCTTTTGGAGAAGAGTCTGTTCACAAAGCTAGATCCCAACCAAGTCGTTATTGAAATATTGGAAGATGTAGAATTTACGCCCCTTGTCATTTCTCGTATTGCTGCTTTTAGAGAAGCGGGTTTTAAGGTTGCGCTTGATGACTATATTCTTCAAAAAAAACATATGAAGTATGCTACAGAGCTTTTCAGCCTTATCAATTTCATAAAAGTTGACTATCTTAATTCGAGTGTTATGGAAAGACGGCGTGTTGAGTCACTTAAAGAAAGATTTCCGCATATTGCTCTATTAGCGGAAAAAGTCGAGACAGAAGAAGATTTTGAAGATGCTAAGGCTCGTGGGTATACACTTTTCCAAGGTTATTTTTTCGCAAAGCCGGAAATTGTCAAAAGCCGCGAAATTCCTTCTAATATTGCTTTGCATTTCCATGTGATCCAGCAGCTGAATTCATCAGATGCGAATATAGATAGGATCTCCGGATTAATTGAGCATGATGTTTCTCTATCCTATAAATTTCTTCGTTATATCAATTCTTTAGCATTCGAGATTCCGAACAAAGTAGCCTCTATTCGTCAGGCAATTATGCTAATGGGAATTGATGAAGCAAGAAAGTGGATGCAAGTACTTGTCCTTTATGATATGGGTCAAGGAGCGGGTAATGGACGAAACAGAGCACTAGTCGATTATTCGCTGTCACGAGCCAAGTTTTGCGAGTTGGTAGCAAAAGATAAAGGGAAGAAAAACTCCGATGAGTACTTCCTTACTGGTATGTTTTCACTTATTGATGCGATCATGAGGACAAGACTGGAAGATATTCTTGCCTTGCTTCCGCTTTCTGATGAGGTGACACGGACTCTTAACGGTGAGCATACTGAGATTTTTGACTACCTTGAACTGGCCAAAGCCATGGAGGTGCTTGACTTGGATAGGGTGAAAGAGTATGCCCGGAAGATCGGCATCTCTATAGATGATCTGAGTGAGCATTCCAAGAGAGCACAGCGTTGGATGTCCCAATTTGATTAAGTTTCAAAAAACTCCCTTATCTACTGACCAAGTCTGTAGATAAGGGAGTTTTTTGTTGCAGCGAGTGTTGACAACTTGTCAACAAATGTCTATACTTGCGGAGTGAATTTTTGATTTGAAGTTAACGGAACAAGCTTGAGAATTAGGTGGGGAAATAATTGATGGATGCTGGGAAGAAAATCGGGCAGTTATTACATGAACGCGGTATGTCCATGCGTTCACTTGCACGCCGGAGTGGAATCGATGCGGCAACCATTTCGCGGCTTGTAAAAGGTGAGCGCCGTCCGACACTTCATCATCTTAAGGAAATAGCAGCTTGTTTTGATATTCCAGTTCGTTTCTTTGTTGAAGAAGAAGAGCAGTCGCTGTCCTTTAGTGAAGAGGTTAGCCACTTGTTGCCGGACGGCCATGTTTCCATGGAGACAGTTGAGCATTACCTGAAAGTCTGTCAAAAGGGGGCGGCAACAGTGGAAGGCAGACACAAAGTTATGTCAGAATTCCTGCCAAAGCTTGAGCAGATTGCAGGTCAGGGCTCCTTCATCAACAGGTTAAAGCTTTTCTACCAGCGCTTTTCTGATCGAAAAGGAACGAAGCAAGAGCTAGTATTGATGGGCGGTGTCTTACTCTACTTCATTATGCCATATGATGCGATACCAGATTACCTTTTCCCAATTGGGTATTTGGATGATGCATTGGCAGCCCAGCTTGTTGCAAGAAAACTTTCTGATGAATAAGGTGATTAAACATGATATCAAGAAAAGAACGTGAACGCAGCAAGAGAAAGGGAAAAGGTTTTAAAAGATTTTTTCTATTGTTGATTTTGATCGTTGTTGCCGGTGCAGTTATATTCGGCTTTATGGAATATCGCAAAGGGCTTAAAGAAGCGGGCGATGGCAGTTATAAGAATGACGGTGAGCAATTTGGTGAGTTTGACGGTGAAACACCAAAGTCTGGGGAAATTAAAATTCTCATGATCGGAAATGATGCTCGTCAAAAAGATGGCGGTCACGGAAGATCTGACACGATGATGATCGGGTATTACAATCAAAAGACGAATGAAACAAAACTCGTATCCCTAATGCGTGATCTCTATGTAGATATTCCTGGTCATGGAAAGCAGAAACTCAATGCGGCTTTCAGTATAGGCGGTCCTGAACTTGTCCGTCAGACAATCAAGGAGAACTTCGGTGTTGATATCAATTACTATGCTGTTGTCGACTTTGCCGGTTTTCCGAAGCTAATTGATTTGCTCGCACCCGAGGGTATTAAGGTGAATATTCCTGAAACGATGTCTTACGGCATTGGTATGACATTACATCCGGGTGAGCAAACGCTGAATGGCAAGGAGACACTCGCTTACGTACGTTTCCGTCATGATGCACAGAGTGATTTTGGCCGTGTGAAAAGGCAGCAGGAAGTACTTGAAAAGGTGAAAGAGCAAGCGCTTCGTGCACAGACTATTGTCAAATTGCCAAAGCTGCTTGGTCTCACAGACCCTTATGTAGATACGAATATTAGTAATGGCACATTGTTCTCAATTGGAAAAGGCATGCTGTTGCACAATTCCAAAGGTGTAGAGACGATGAGCTTACCAGTAGCTGGATCGTACTCTGATTTACGTACAGATGTCGGTTTGGTATTGAACGCGGATATTCAACAAAACAGTCAGGCTTTGCAACAGTTCCTTTCAGGTAGTAAATAGACCCTCTGGTGCTGGCACTTTCCAAGTATCTGTTGTATGGTATGGGGAAATGCAACTTGATCAGGGGGAATAAAAATGGAGCATACTAAATTTCTTCGCCAGGCAATAGAGCTGGCACTTGCGAATACAGATGAGAGCGGAGCACAGCCGTTCGGATCCGTCATTGTAAGGGATGGGGAAGTGATCGCAACCGGTGTCAATGAAATTGCAGCTCACAATGATCCGACAGCTCATGCTGAGATTCAGGCAATACGTAAAGCATGTGAGAAGTTGGAGCAACCTGAGCTTTCCGGTTGTGTGCTATATGCGAGCAGCCGACCATGCCCACTATGTGTAGAAGCAATCGGGTGGGCGAACTTAGATGCAGTCTACTACGCGGCTTCGTTTGAAGAAGCAGGGGAAGCGGGATTTGAACCGTCTGCAGATTGGCAGCGGCCGTTTGAGCGTATCGATATGAATGGTATGCAGCTCGAACCATTCCGTAAATGGGACGCTGTGAAAAATTAAATATATCTGTTATTAACCGTTGAGCAGTCTGTTCCGAATGAGGAGCTGGCTGCTTTTTGCACGTTTAAATAGTTTGTTTTCCGGGAATTAGAACTCATCGGCAGGCACATGCTAAAAATGTGTGAGATAAGAAGGAGGAATTATGAAAGACAATATAGACAACACCCAGATCGACACAAATGGAATTGAAAAGGAAGACATCACTGTTGTTGACCCGCAAATGGCACGTAAGGCGGTCTTTGCGGCCGGCGTTGGGAATGCAATGGAATGGTTTGATTTCGGTATTTATTCGTATCTTGCTGTAACAATGGGCAAAGTGTTTTTCCCCAATATGACAGGTACATCTCAACTTGTCTATACATTTGCCACGTTCGCAATAGCTTTCCTCGTCCGTCCTTTTGGCGGCATGTTCTTCGGTATGCTTGGAGACCGTCTTGGGAGAAAGAAGGTACTCTCCATCACTCTTATTATCATGGCATTAGCTACATTAAGTATCGGCTTGATTCCGAGCTATGATTCAATTGGTGTGACGGCGACTGTCTTACTCCTCATCGCCCGGCTTGTACAGGGGTTTTCCACTGGCGGTGAATATTCGGGTGCGATGACCTTTATTGCGGAATCCACTGCTGATAAGAAACGAGGCTTCATGTCAAGTGGTCTAGAAGTCGGTACGCTTGTCGGCTATATTGCAGGAGCAGGACTTGTAACATTGCTAACATTTATTATAGGTGATGAAAAGATGCTTGCCTGGGGTTGGCGTATTCCTTTCCTGATTGCTGCACCAATTGGATTTATCGGTCTTTATCTGCGTGCACATTTGGAAGAAACACCGGCATTTAAAGCAATGGAAGAGGAGCAGGCTGAGGAACGCGATCATGTATCAATGAAAGATATTTTTCTATATCATCGTAAATCGTTGCTGATCGCTGTCGCAATTGTCATGTTCTACAACATTGTTTATTATATGGTTCTATCCTATATGCCATCCCATTTGAGCGCTGTACTTGGCTATGGTGATACGAAGGGACTTCTGCTTATTCTTATTGTGATGTTCATTATGATCCCAATCGTACTGGCAATGGGGTATTTCAGTGACCGGATCGGTATTAAGAGAATTCTCATTGCTGCACTGATTGGCCTGCTCGTATTGTCAATACCAGCGTTCAAGCTAATTGGCAACGGGAACAATCTGCTTGTTTTTAGTGGTCTAATGATTCTTGCTGTCCTGCTCGCGGCTTTCCAGGGGACGATGCCATCTCTCTTGCCGTCATTATTCTTCACAGATGTTCGTTATGGAAGTCTAGCCATCACGTATAACATATCAGCATCTCTCTTTGGCGGTACAACACCTCTTATCATTTCATGGCTAATTAAAGAGACATCGAATCGGACAATGCCAGCGTTTTATATGATGGCTGCCTGTCTGATTGGTATTATTGTTGTTGCTTTATTCGTCGAAGAAACATCAGGAAAAGCATTGCGAGGTTCTCCGCCAGCTGTAGAGGGTAAATCCGAAGTACATGAAGCGTACAAGGAATCCAAAGATGAAATCTGGTGGGAGGAAGAAAAGCAGGAAATTGAAAGAAAGATGGAAGAATCACCACAGTGAAGGAGTAATCTCCTCACTGTTACATATCCGATTCGTTTATATTAAAGGTCATAATCATTCTCGCTCCGCCATAAAGTATGGCAAGGCATGTTAAAGGGGCGAGTGTGATGATGAAAGCGAGACAAATGATTCTATGGGGGTTGGGCCTGCTTACGCTCGCTTTCCTGATTCAATATCCAATCCAGAAGACAGATACAACATGGAAGTCATGGTCGTTGCCTTTATCAGGCAAGACAATTGTTATCGATCCTGGACATGGTGGATTTGATGGGGGAGCGGTCGGAAGGGACAAGACTGAGGAGAAAGAGATTTCTTTGCTGATTTCAAAACGACTCCAGGATTATCTCCAGCAGGCAGGTGCGCTTGTTTTTATGACGAGAGAAACGGATAAAGACCTTGCGACAGATCAGAAAAAGCGAATCGCAAGCCGAAAGTCTGAAGATATCCGTAACAGGCTCAAAATGATTCATGGGAAGAAGGCGGACTTTTTCGTTACTGTTCATTTGAATGCTTTACCGGATGGTCAATGGAAGGGTGCACAATCCTTCTACTATCCGAGCTTTGATGAGAATCAATTGCTAGCGACTTTTATACAAGATGAAATTAAGAGAAATCTTGAAAATACAAATCGGCAGGCACTCGGTATACAAGGTATTTACTTACTGAAACATGCTAAAGTTCCAGGTGCACTTGTAGAAGTCGGGTTTCTTTCTAATTCCGAAGAACTGCAAATGTTGAAGAGCGAGAAGTATCAGGAACAGATGGCGGGAAGCATCTATAACGGGATTCTTCGCTATGTGACAGAAAAAGATGAGGCAAAGCAAAAGAGTACAGATGCGAACTGATGCTCTATAAGCGCTTAAGCCTGCAATTTTACTGAATTATGTTATACTTCCCGTATGGAGAAGCTTCCGAATTTTGGCATTCAGGAGATGTATTTCCTGAATGCTTTCTGCTGGATACAGATCAAAGAGGACGGTGTATACTATTGCTGACAAAAGATGAAGTAATCGAATTGCTCAACCCTGTAAAGGACCCGCATCTTCATGTTACTTTGAAAGAAACAGGCGGGATAGAAGAAGTAAAGATTAAGGAAGAAAAACAGCATGTCAGTGTGAAGATTGGGATTGCAAAACCAAATACTGCTGAGCAAATGCAATTACAGAATGAACTGGTGGAAATTCTGAAAAAGAGCGGAGCTTCTACAGTTGGTCTTCGTTTCTCTCAACTTCCGGATTTCATTATCAATAAATTTGCTGGTGAAACAGAAAAAGAGGAACCGAAAACACTGCTTAATTCCCCGAATCCACCGAAGTTCATCGCTGTAGCGAGCGGAAAAGGCGGGGTCGGAAAATCTACAGTTACGGTTAACCTCGCTATCGCTCTTGCAAGGCTAGGACGCAAAGTTGGAATAATCGATGCAGATATTTATGGATTTAGTGTTCCCGATATGATGGGGATAGACAAGCGTCCTTCGGTTGAAGGCAATAAAATTCATCCGGTTGAGCGCTTTGGTGTTAAAGTCATTTCAATGGGCTTCTTCGTAGAGGACAATTCACCAATCATTTGGCGCGGCCCGATGCTTGGCAAAATGTTCAACAGTTTCTTCAAGGAGGTCGACTGGGGAGAGCTTGACTACTTACTTCTCGACTTGCCGCCTGGAACTGGGGATATGGCGATGAATGTTCAGGAAACATTGCCATCTTGTAAGGAAATCATTGTAACGACACCACACCCAACAGCAGCATTCGTTGCTTCTCGTGCTGGCCAGATGGCAATTAAGGCTAGACATGAGATTCTTGGCGTCATTGAGAATATGTCCTACTATGACAGCAAAAAAACAGGTGAGCGCGAATATATCTTTGGAAAAGGTGGAGGGGACAAGCTTGCCGAAACTTTGGACACAGTTGTAGTCGGTCGCCTTCCGATTGAACAGCCGTATGATAATGAGGACGAATTTGCGCCATCTGTTTATCAGGAAGATCATCCTTTGGGGATTGCTTATAAGGAGATTGCCGCAGAAATAGCGGATCATCTTGAAGAGTAATTAACGAAATGCCCGGCCTTATATAAAGGCCGGGCATTTTCCTGTCTACTCTTACTTTGACTTTTTCTCTTCCTTGGCCTTTTCCTCATCCGCCTTCTTGGCGGCCTCAACCATCATGTCCTGCAGCTTCTTCTCTAAGGCAGGTGTCTCAAATGTTTCCTTCATCGTATTGCTAAGATGCTCGCGGAATGGCTGACTTGTCATGACACGTAGCATCTGTTCCTGCATTTTTTCATTTTGAAGGAGTCCTAGCATTTGTTTTTGATATTCAGGATCATTCATAAGTGCTTTCATCAGCTTCTTCTGCTCTTCTGCCATTGACTTGGCGAATGCATCTTTGAAATCATTGTCTTGAAAAAGGGTCTTCCACATTTCTTTTCCCTTTTCGGAAGTGAGTGTGTCGGTTATCGTTTGTTTTGTTTCTTTAGAGTTGATAACGAGCTGTTCTTTCAGCTTTTTATCATTCATTACCTCAGTAAGGGTTTTCTTCCCTTCGTCTGTTTGCAGAATGTCGACGACCATTTTCTTAGTTGATTCATAAGAAGCATCGTGCCTGCTCTCTGGTTCCCCGCTGCATGCAGTAAGTGTCAGACAGAGCAAAAGGAACAGCAAAAAGGATATGCGCCGCATTGTCCCTCCTCCTTCCTAATCTTAATATGGAGAAAACGTTTGCAAAATATGCTGTAGAGAACAGAAAAATCAGCTTCCACATGTTAGAATGGTTACATATGCAATATATTTCAAAAATTTGAAAGCAGGTGTTGGAGGAATGACGAGCCGCAAATTGGTTGGCCTTTTTTTTAAGACTTTGCTGTTTGGCGGTATAGCTGGTTTGCTATCGAGCTTTTTTATCGAATGGGAGCGGTATGCTGCTGTAATGAATCCGTTTGATTTTATGGAGATTCTTGGTCTTTTGCTATTTTTCACTGGCCTGGGTCTCGTATTCAGTGCAGTCAGCCAGACTGGTTTTTTCGCTTACCTATTCATCAATCAGTTCGGCCTCGGCATCTTTCGTTCATATTGGAAAACGGTGCAAATTGTATTGATAGCCTTTGTTGTATTTGATTTGGTCTATTTTCCTTATCAGGAGGCAAAGGGAAGCATACCACTTTATATGTTCATCCTTATGTCGGCTTCCATTTTGGTATATGGTCTAATTGTGGCGAAGATTAAAGCACAACAGACAAATCAAACTGCTTTTATCCCTGCACTTTTTCTAATGGTTGTCATGACTGCATTGGAATGGGTTCCTGGATTGCGTGTGAGCGGTTATGAGTATGCTTTGTTAATGATTATTCCGCTGCTTGTCTGTAATACATATCAGCTGCTTATCCTGCACAAGCTCTCACAGATCGGTGAAGCAAAGGGGAAAGTTGATAAAACTCCAGCGAAGAAAGCTGTCAGGGTATAACAAAAGGGACCTGTTCGGATGAGAACGGGTCCCTTTTGTTTAATCAACCAATGCAGATTTAGCCTCTGCTTGCCGGATCATTTCACTAATGACAATAAGACGCAACCCTTTATTTTTAAGCCCGGGAAGTATTGTATTCAGAGCATCTGCCGTTTGACGGGCTGAGTCTGAGGCGTGAAGGAGCACAATATCGCCGTTTGAAGTCTTACTCATCACTTCATCAATAAGTACATCGGTGCCAGGGTTCTTCCAGTCGTTCGGATTCAAGCTCCAGTGGACGACAGTAAAGCCCATATCTTCAGCAAGTTTGATGATTTCCTTGTTAAAGTGTCCGTTAGGGGGACGAAGAAGAGTGATGTTCTCGAGATTCAGCTTTGCAAAAGTTTCCTTTGCTTTGTTTAGGTCAGCCCGTACTTCGTCTATTTCTTGTTCGAGATAGCTCTTGTAGCTATAACCCATCATGCCAAGTTCATGTTTTTCATCCAGAATCCGTTTAACTGTATCGGGATGGCGCTCGGCCCATTCACCACTTATAAAGAAGGTGGCTTGTACATTTTTTTCTTTTAGTTTATCAAGAATGTCATCTGCACGCTTCTCTCCCCAACTAATATTAAATGTCAGTGCTGCAGCTTTTTCCGATTTGTTTCCTTTTGCTAATGCAGCCGGAGTCTGGTTCAAGAACACTGAAAAGCTCCCACCTTGTCCGAACCAGAGAAATGTTGCTGCACACATTGAGAAAAGCATGACTGCGATCCAGCGCTTCCATCTTTTCCAGTGCCAAACATAGAAATGCCCCAAGAGTATCCTCCTCTTCAACAAAAATTAAATAATACCCATTTGCATTTATATGAAAGTCGTTACTTTTCTATGAGGAAGAAGATTATTTTTCAAAAAAAGGGATAAAGGAGAGTGAGGAGCGGGTATATTAAACATGCAGCCGATCCAAAGATGTGCTGCTACGCCGGATAGGTTGCATCAGTTATACGTCCGGACATCTGGATGAGGTGATAAGAAATGCTAGGCCTGCTTGTGAATGAAACGGAACAGAAAGAACTTGAATATATACTGAAGCGTGAATTGGAAGAGCTTCTTCTTGATCTTGAAGATCCCCGAATTGACAATCTCGTTAAAGAGTCGATGAAAGAGAGATACAAAGGAATTTTTCAGTTGCTTCGCAGAGTAGCCAGCAGCGATGAGTGTTTGAAATACATGCCGAGAAAACAGCAGAGTAAGTGAAGACATATAAGTGGAATGAGCGGTTCAGAGGGATGCAGATATTCGGCATGCCTTTTTTCCTTTTTTGAAAAAAAGCAAGAAAGCTATTGACCAAGCTTTTTATACATGGTATATTATTTTTCGTTGCCGATGCGGCAGGTTGAATCAATCAGGTTCACAAAAACAATTTGAAAAAGTTGTTGACTCCGAAACGGAAACATGATAATATAAATCTTGTCGAAAAAACGACAAACTTGCTAACGCAAGTCGAATTGATCTTTGAAAACTGAACAAACAACCATTTATGTCAGTAAGAAACGGTATAACCGTTTAAGTTTTACTAGCTAAGACATCATCTCCGGATGATGTGAAACAAACTTTTTTGGAGAGTTTGATCTTGGCTCAGGACGAACGCTGGCGGCGTGCCTAATACATGCAAGTCGAGCGCGGGAAGCAGGCAGATCCCTTCGGGGTGACGCTTGTGGAACGAGCGGCGGACGGGTGAGTAACACGTGGGCAACCTGCCTGCAGGATCGGGATAACTCCGGGAAACCGGAGCTAATACCGGATAATACTTTCTTCTTCATGGAGGAAAGATGAAAGACGGTTTCGGCTGTCACCTGCAGATGGGCCCGCGGCGCATTAGCTAGTTGGTGAGGTAACGGCTCACCAAGGCAACGATGCGTAGCCGACCTGAGAGGGTGATCGGCCACACTGGGACTGAGACACGGCCCAGACTCCTACGGGAGGCAGCAGTAGGGAATCTTCCGCAATGGACGAAAGTCTGACGGAGCAACGCCGCGTGAGTGATGAAGGTTTTCGGATCGTAAAACTCTGTTGTAAGGGAAGAACAAGTACGATAGTAACTGATCGTACCTTGACGGTACCTTACCAGAAAGCCACGGCTAACTACGTGCCAGCAGCCGCGGTAATACGTAGGTGGCAAGCGTTGTCCGGAATTATTGGGCGTAAAGCGCGCGCAGGCGGTCCTTTAAGTCTGATGTGAAATCTTGCGGCTCAACCGTAAGCGGTCATTGGAAACTGGAGGACTTGAGTGCAGAAGAGGAGAGTGGAATTCCACGTGTAGCGGTGAAATGCGTAGAGATGTGGAGGAACACCAGTGGCGAAGGCGACTCTCTGGTCTGTAACTGACGCTGAGGCGCGAAAGCGTGGGGAGCGAACAGGATTAGATACCCTGGTAGTCCACGCCGTAAACGATGAGTGCTAGGTGTTAGGGGGTTTCCGCCCCTTAGTGCTGAAGTTAACGCATTAAGCACTCCGCCTGGGGAGTACGGCCGCAAGGCTGAAACTCAAAAGAATTGACGGGGGCCCGCACAAGCGGTGGAGCATGTGGTTTAATTCGAAGCAACGCGAAGAACCTTACCAGGTCTTGACATCCTCTGACAACGGTAGAGATACCGCTTTCCCTTCGGGGACAGAGTGACAGGTGGTGCATGGTTGTCGTCAGCTCGTGTCGTGAGATGTTGGGTTAAGTCCCGCAACGAGCGCAACCCTTGATCTTAGTTGCCAGCATTAAGTTGGGCACTCTAAGGTGACTGCCGGTGACAAACCGGAGGAAGGTGGGGATGACGTCAAATCATCATGCCCCTTATGACCTGGGCTACACACGTGCTACAATGGATGGTACAAAGGGCAGCGAAGCCGCGAGGTGAAGCAAATCCCATAAAACCATTCCCAGTTCGGATTGTAGGCTGCAACTCGCCTACATGAAGCAGGAATCGCTAGTAATCGCGGATCAGCATGCCGCGGTGAATACGTTCCCGGGCCTTGTACACACCGCCCGTCACACCACGAGAGTCGGCAACACCCGAAGTCGGTGAGGCAACCCTTACGGGAGCCAGCCGCCGAAGGTGGGGCCAATGATTGGGGTGAAGTCGTAACAAGGTAGCCGTATCGGAAGGTGCGGCTGGATCACCTCCTTTCTAAGGATATGAAGTTCAAGCTTCTTCGGGAGCTGGACGGATTCGGAAGACATAAACAGGTTGTTTGTTCAGTTTTGAGAGATCAACTCTCAATTTTATAAGGATGGGCCTGTAGCTCAGCTGGTTAGAGCGCACGCCTGATAAGCGTGAGGTCGGTGGTTCGAGTCCACTCAGGCCCACCATCCATATATTACGGGGCCTTAGCTCAGCTGGGAGAGCGCCTGCCTTGCACGCAGGAGGTCAGCGGTTCGATCCCGCTAGGCTCCATTTTTGTTCCTTGAAAACTAAATAAGAGCAAAACAAGACATCAAAACGTTTTAACGCGTCAAACTTAGTTAAGTGAATAAGGGCGCACGGTGGATGCCTTGGCACTAGGAGCCGAAGAAGGACGGGACTAACGCCGATATGCCTCGGGGAGCTGTAAGTAAGCATTGATCCGAGGATTTCCGAATGGGGAAACCCACTGTTCGTAATGGAGCAGTACGTTCATCTGAATACATAGGATGATCGAGGCAGACCCGGGGAACTGAAACATCTAAGTACCCGGA